>JAPYQV010000215.1 GCA_029937205.1 Alphaproteobacteria bacterium | reverse complement strand
GTTGTTGGCTTCGCCGACGGCGCCCGAGGAAGGCCGCTCGCCGCTTCTCCGATTTGAGATACCGAGCACATGGATCTTGTCGGATGGCTCCGGCACAGGTTCGCGCATGAGGTCGGCGTCGATGCCGGTGGCAATCACGGCAACCCGCATATGCCCTTCGAGATCGTCCGACATGGAGGTGCCGAAGATGATGTTGGCCTCTGAATCGACCTCCTTGCAGATGCGCGAGGCGGCCTCATCCACTTCCATCAGGGTGACGTCGGAGCCGCCCGTGATGTTGATGAGAACGCCGCGTGCGCCTTCGATGGAAGCGTTGTCGAGCAGCGGATTGTTGATCGCCGCCTCGGCTGCTTCGATGGCGCGGTTTTCGCCTTCGGCCTCGCCGGTGCCCATCATCGCCTTGCCCATTTCGCCCATGACGGTGCGGATATCGGCGAAGTCGAGATTGATCAGGCCCGGACTCACCATCAAATCGGTCACGCCCCTGACACCGGCATGGAGCACTTCGTCGGCCAGGTTGAAGGCCGTGGCGAAAGTGGTTTGCTCGTTGGCGATGCGGAACAGATTTTGGTTCGGAATGACGATCAGCGTGTCGACATATTGCTGCAACTCCTGCAGGCCGGCCTCGGCCAGTCGCATGCGTTGAACGCCTTCAAATTGGAAGGGTTTGGTCACCACACCGACGGTGAGAATGCCTTGCTCGCGTGCCTGGCGGGCAATAACGGGTGCGGCGCCGGTGCCGGTGCCGCCGCCCATGCCGGCGGCGATGAACACCATATTGTTGCCTTCGAGATATTGTTGAATATCTTCGAGCGCCTCCTCAGCGGCAACGCGGCCGATATCGGGCCGCGAGCCGGCACCCAGGCCATGGGTGACGTTCACGCCGAGCTGAATGCGCTGCTCCGAAAGGGACTGTTGGAGCGATTGCGAATCCGTATTCGCGACAACGAATTCGACACCCTCCAGTCCGCCGTTGATCATGTTGTTGACCGCGTTGCCGCCGGCGCCGCCGACGCCGATTACGGTAATGCGAGGTTTGGTCTCTTCCCACTGTTGCGGTACGAAGTCGATGCTCATGTATTCCTCCAGAGTAACGCGTTGTTTGTCGTCAATCCCTTAGTCCTTTGGATTCGACCATGTGCGCCAGGGATGCAGGCGCTAGGCCGGGCCATTTGCTAGAAATTCGCTCTTAGCCATTGGCCGATGCGCCCCAGCGCGCCACCGGCAGGTTGCGGGGTTGGGTGTTCCCGTAGAGGCCGACGAATCTGGGGTTCGTCATGATGCTCCGCGGCATAAAGCAGTAATCCGGCACAGGTCGCGCAATTCGGACCGGCGACTGCCTCGGCCAGCCCCCGAATCGGGAGCGGACGCGCGAGGCGGATTTGTTTCTCGAGAATTTCAGCGGCGAGATCGCCGACGCCCTGCAACTGGCTGGCGCCGCCGGTCAAGACGATGCGCCGCGCCGAGGCGGCGGCGATACCGGAGGATTCGATATAGTCGCGCACCAGCTCGAAGGTTTCCTCGAGCCGCGGGCGTACGATACCGGTCAACAGCGAGCGCGGAATTTGCCGCGCCGACAGCAGCTCCGGCTCGCCGAGCTGCGGCACTTCGATCATTTCGCGGCTGTCCGCCGGGCCGCCGATGGCGCTGGCGTAGAGCCGCTTCATGTGTTCGGCGCTGGCGATTGGCGTTGTCAGGCCATGGGCGATGTCGTTGGTCACATGGGCACCGCCAATCGGCGCGGTCGCCGTCCAAATCAATTCGCCGCCCATGAAGATCGCGAGACCGGTGCCGCCGCAGCCCATGTCAATGAGTGTGACGCCGAGGTCCTTTTCGTCCTCGACCAGACAGGCGAGACCCGACGCATAGGCCGAAACCACCGGCGCTTCGAGATCCAGGTCGCAGCGCGATATACAGCTTATGAGATTGCGGAAGGCGCCGTGCGCGACGCTCACCATATGCAACTGCACGCGCAGCTCATTGCCGAACATGCCCTTGGGATTGCGAATGCCGCGGCTGCCATCGAGATCATAGGCGGTGGAAATGGCGTGGACGATTTCGCGGCCTTCGACGGCGCCGCCGGCATTTGCCGTATCGAAGGCGTGTTGAATATCGTTATTTCCGATCTGCCGCCCGGAAACATCGAGAGATATTTCGGCATAGGCAGATTGCGGTGCGCCGCCGGAAACGCTGACAAAGACGTGGTGCACGCGCTTGTCGGCCATGGATTCGGCGCGCTGGACGGCGGTGCCGATGGATTCCACCGCTGCCGCCATATCGGTAACCGTGCCGGCCTTCAGCCCACGCGCCGTGTCCTGGCCGATGCCGATTATATCGAGCTCGCCCTGGCTGTCCCGCTCGGCGATAAAGCAGGTTACCTTGGAGGTGCCAACATCAAGCGCCGCAATCAATGTATCAATGCCTTTCCCGTGTTCATGTTGAATTGCCGTCCATCACATCGTCCGGCCGCACGCCGAGCACGGCGCGGTCGGGAAGACGCAGATCGATCGAGACGATCTGTTCCTGTTGCATGTCGTAGCTGCGGAGTAGTTCCACCAACCGCTGCCAAGCCGCCACCGTGCCGCTTTCCGGAAAGCGCACGAGCAACCCGGAGTCGAAGTGCAGATCCCATCGCCGCGCGCCAACCCAAACGGCGGAAACCAGGCTCTGGAATATCGCCGGTTGACTGCGCATGGTGTCGAACAGGCCGGGCGCCTTCAGCGGCGCCCCTTCGCCGACGATGAGCGGCAAGTGGCTGAAGCGCGGCACGTCGGAAGCGTTGATGATGGTGCCGCCGCGGTCGATCAGTTGAATGCGTTTGTCGTGTTGCCACAGCGCGAACGGGCTGCGCTCGACGATGTTGACGCGGATCGTATCGGGCAGGCGGCGTTCGATGGTGACGCTTTCGACCCAGTCGAGGGCGAGAATCCGAGTCCGTGCCTGAGCCGGGGTAAAGGCCAGGATCGGATCGCCGCGCCGGATCTCAAGCGCCGCCAGAATGGCCTCGGGCGTCGCCTCGTTGTGGCCGATGCTGTAGACGTTTTCGACGGTCATGCCGAGGCTGGCGGTGGTCCGCATGACGGTGTCGCGCATGGCGTTGTTGAGCAGGGCGCCATTGCCGGGCTGATTGAGCCACCAGCCGCCGGTCAGGACGAGCGCGCCCACAGCGCCGAGAATGGAGAGCAGGCGTGCCCGCTGGCGGATCGCGCGCAGCCACTGGGTGCGCATGTGGGTGCGCATGTGGGTGCGCATGCGCGGGCGTCGGGCCGGGCGGTTGCTGGCCGCACCGCGTTCGGGCGCCAGGCGATCGTTGAAACTCAGTTGTCGCATGATGCGTTCTCCACCATCCAGGCAACCAGTTCCGAGAAGTCGATGCCGCTGTCGGCGGCAATTTCCGGCACCAGCGAGAGCGGTGTCATGCCGGGCTGGGTGTTGATCTCGAGCAGATAGAGCTCGCCCGGCTCGCCCGCTTCGTCGTCATAACGCAGATCCGCCCGGCTGACGCCCCGGCAGCCGAGCGCCTGGTGGGCGCGGAGCGCGATATCGAGTGCCTCGGCGTAGCAATCCGGGTGGATCGGCGCGGGCATGAAATGCTCAGCTTTGCCTGCGGTGTATTTCGTCTCGTAATCGTAGAAACGGCCGCGCGGCTTGATCTCGATGGCGCCGAGCGCGCGCTCTCCCATCACGGCAACCTGGATTTCGCGCCCCGGAATGTATTTTTCCACCAACACTTCATCACCGAACGGCCACTCATCACCTTCGAGGCGGCGATGATTGTAGCCATTGAGAATGATATGAACGCCGACGCTGGAGCCTTCATTGAGCGGTTTGATGACATAGGGCGGCGCGATCACATCGCCGGCCATGATCTCGTTGTATTGGCAAACCCTTCCTTCCGGGCAGGTCAGCCCGGCTTCGGCGAAAAGCTTTTTGGCGGCCGGCTTGTTCATCGCGACGGCCGAGGCGAGTACGCCGGAATGGGTGTAGGGAATGCCGAGGACTTCGAGCAAGCCCTGCACACAGCCATCTTCACCGAGGCGGCCATGAAGCGCGTTGAACGCCACATCCGGCTCACATTCGAGCAAGCGCGCGGGCAAAGAGCGGTCGGCGTCTATTGCCGTGACGTTGTAACCCAGTTCGACCAAGGCCTTCTCGACGGCACGCCCGCTCACCAGGGATACCTCGCGCTCGACCGACGGGCCGCCCATGATGACGGCGACATGATCGCTCATGCGTCACCGCCTTTCAGGCCACCAAGACTGACTTGATAATTTTCGTGACGGCCGATGCGGCGGATCTCCCATTCGAGGGTGACGTCGCTGTGCTGTTTGACGCGGCGCCGCACTTCTTCGCCGAGACCTTCGAGATCGGCCGCACTGGCGCCGCCGCTATTGATCAGGAAATTGCAGTGCTTCTCCGATACCATTGCGCCGCCACGGGTGAGGCCTCGGCAACCGGCCGCGTCGATCAACTGCCAAGCCTTCAGACCCGGCGGATTCATGAACGTGCTGCCGCCGGTGCGGGTGCGCAGCGGCTGGCTGTCTTCGCGGTTGCTTTCGATCTCGGCCATCACCTTCGAGATGGCCTCGGGATCGTCGCGCCTGCCTTGCAGGATGGCGGACACAAATATCCAGTCTTCCGGTACCGCCGAGTGGCGGTAGGAAAATCCCATATCCTCGGGCGTCAGGCGTTGGCGCTCTCCGGCCGGATCAAAGGCCTCAGCCTGCAGCATGACATGCGCGATCTCGCGGCCGTAGGCGCCGGCATTCATTCTGAGCGCGCCGCCGATCGTGCCCGGCACGCCGATCAGGAATTCGAGGCCGCCAACACCTGAATCGCGGCATTGGCGCGCCACACTGATATCGATGGCGCCGGCGCCTACATGCACGAGCGCGTTATCGCCCTGCCATTCCACCCGGCACGCCCGGAACGCACTGGTCAGGCGGATCACCACGCCGGCAATGCCGCCATCGCGCACCAATACATTGGAACCGGAGCCGAACAAGGTGACGGGAATATCGTGCGGTTTGTGGGCGAGGAAATTGGTTAGGTCCGCCGCGTCCGCCGGGCGAAACAGAATCTCCGCCGGCCCGCCGACACGAAACCAGGCGTAGGGCGCGAGCGGCGCATCGACGATCAATTCGCCGCGCACCTTGGGCAGGCGATCGAGAAGTTCATGGCGGGGCGCCGTCATCATGAGGCTCCTCCACGGTGTGCGTGGTCGTTGGCGGCGGCCGGAGAGGCATGGCGCCATTTGGCCAGGGCATCGGGCAAGGCGTTGGCCCAGTTGGTGATGGTCCCGGCGCCGAGGCAAACCACCATGTCACCCGGCTCGGCCAGGGCGCCGACGATCTCGACCAATTGCTTGGGTGCATCGAGCGCCGTGACCTGGCGGTGGCCGCGCGTGCGCAGACCCTCGACCAGACTGTCGCGGTCAAAGCCGTCGATCGGCGCTTCGCCGGCGGCGTGCACAGGTGCGACGATCACCGCATCGGCATTGTTGAAACAGATGCAGAAATCCTCGAACAAATCCCTGAGACGTGTATAGCGA
>JAPYQV010000214.1 GCA_029937205.1 Alphaproteobacteria bacterium | reverse complement strand
AAGCGCTCGCGGTGTTTGGCCCGAAAGCGTTCAAGATGGAGGAAGACTTCACACCGCTAGAAGAACTTGGTTGAATTGCCAGGCGTGTGGATGCTGGTGCGCGCGGCCTAATTTTTCCGGAGCAGAATATCTCGGCTGATATCGCTGATCTTGGCCAGTCCCGAAAGGCCCATGGCGAGGTCGATCTCGCGGCGGAAAATCTCCAGCACATGAGCCACGCCGGCCTCACCGCCGACCGCCAATCCCCAAAATTGCGGCCGTCCGATGAGGCAGCAATCGGCGCCGAGCGCCAACGCTTTGATGACATGGCTGCCGCGCCGGATGCCGCCGTCCAACAACACCGCCGCGCGGCCATCGACCGCTTCGGCGACGGCCGGTAGCGCATCCAATGCCGCCGCCGCGCCGTCAAGCTGGCGCCCGCCATGGTTCGAGACCAGCATGCCATCGACACCGTTCGCCACCGCCTCCGCCCCATCCGCCGGGTGCAACACGCCTTTGAGGAGAAGCGCGCCGGGCCAAATGCCGCGCAACCATTCGATGTCGCGCCAGGTAAAAGCAGGATCGGGCAGCGACAGCATGCGCTCGGCCAGTGCGGTGAGATCCTCGGCCTCGCCGGGCCGCTTATAATTACCGAAGGTGATCTTGGGGATTTCGGATCGCATGCGCATCAGCCACGGTAATTTGAACGCCATGCGCGCCACCTCGCCCACGGATAGGCGCGGCGGGATCGTGAAGCCATTGCGGGTATCGCGCTCGCGGTTGCCGACAATTTGCGTATCGATGGTCACCACCAGCGCTTTATACCCCGCCGCTTCGGCTCGTCCGGCGATCTCACGCGTCAGTTCGCGGTCTTTATATATGTATGTTTGCATCCAGCGTGGCGTCGCGCCGGTTTCGGCCAAGGCTTCGAGGGTGCATACCGAGCCATGGCTGAGACAATAGGCCGTGCCGGCCGCCGCCGCGGCGCGCGCCGATGCCGCCTCCCCTTGTGGCCACAACAGGCCGGCCAAGCCGGTCGGCGCGACCATCAACGGCATGGACAATTTTTGCCCGAACAGCGTTATCGACATATCGCGTTTGGCCGCGCCACCCAGCGGGCGCGGCAGCAGGGACACCTCATCGAACGCCGCTTCGTTGCGGCGCAGCGTCACCTCGTCGCCGGCGCCGCCATCGACAAAATCAAAGATTGCGCGCGGCAGCACGCGCTGGGCTTCTGTCCGCATCGCCGCAATATTGAAGCCACGCCGCTGCCAGCCGGGCGTCCGCCCGTTCACGGCATTACCACTGAGCGGGCCATTCTAAAGCTGCAATTGAGTTCACGCGCGTCGCCCCTAACAGCCAATCGTTCCGGAGCTGAATCCTACCATGCGGCGCCCGATGGTGCGACATAGGCGCCGAGCCCTAAAGCCTGCCCAAAACCGCGATGAACTTGTTTAGAATGAAGACGAATAGGGAGGCAGGATATGCAATTGGGTAAAGCATCGTGGATGACTGAAGAGCTGTTGATTGTCCGGGACTCGGTGCAGAAATTTATCGCCGCGGAGATCGAGCCCCATTACGAAGCTTGGGAACAACAAGGCATCGTTCCGCGAGAGCTCTGGAACAAGCTCGGCGAACAGGGCTTCCTGGCACCTGATATGCCGGAACAATATGGCGGTGCCGGCGGAACTTACGAACATCTGGCGATGGTTATCGCCGAGTTTGCCCGGCACGGCTACGCGACGATTGCCGGCAGCATGATCGGCGTCCATTCCGGTATCGTGAATCACTATATATTGAACAATGGCAGCGAGGCACAGAAGCAGCGCTATCTGCCGGCCATGGCGTCCGGTGAGATGGTCTCCGCCCTTGCCATGACCGAGCCCGGCGCCGGGTCGGACCTGCAGGGCATCAACATGACGGCCAAGCGGGACGGCAATGGCTATGTCATCAACGGCGCCAAGACTTTCACCTCGAACGGCCAACATTGCGATATGGTCGTCGTGGCCGCCAAGACCGACACCACCGTCGCCGGTTCGAAAGGCACCAGCCTGATTATTGTCGACAAGGACGCCGCCGGTTTCAGCCGCGGCCGTAATCTCGACAAGATCGGCCTCCACTCCGCCGATACCTCGGAATTGTTCTTCGACGATGTACGGGTCGACGGCGATGCGCTTCTCGGGCCCGAGCATTGCGGGTTCGCGGTGCTGATGAACGAATTGCCGCGCGAGCGATTGACCCTCGCGATCGGCAGTCTCGGCGCCCTTGAAGGGGCGCTGCAATGGACCATCGACTATATCCAGGAGCGGCAAGTCTTTGGCCAACCGCTCGCCAAATTCCAGAACAGCCGCTTTAAGATCGCCGAAATGATGACGGAAGCGCGCGCTCTACGCGCCTTCGTCGATGAATGCACGCTGTTGTTATCGGCACACCAGCTCGACACGGCGACGGCCAGCATGGCCAAGCTCAAATCATCCGAATTACAGGGCGAAATTATCGATGGCTGCCTGCAACTGTTCGGCGGCTACGGCTACATGCGCGAGTTCCCGATCGGCCGCGCTTTCGTCGATGCCCGCGTTCAGCGCATCTATGGCGGCACGTCGGAAGTGATGAAAGAGATTATCGCCCGGGACATCCTGGGAAGGTGAGTGGCTATAGAATACAGTGCGCCACAGTGCGCTGAGGGAGCAAGAAAATGAAAATCGGAATCGTCGGGACCGGGGCCATGGGCTGCGTTTACGCGGCGCTGCTGGGCGATGCCGGCAATGATGTTTGGGCGGTTGATAGTTGGGCCGAGCATGTGGCGGCAATGGCCGCCGACGGCCTCAGCCTGGAAGGCGCCAGCGGGACGCGGAATGTGCGCCTCAACGCGACCACCGAGCCGATCGAGGCGGGTCCGTGCGATCTGGTGATCATCGCCACCAAGGCGATGGACGTGGCGGCGGCGGCTCAGGCGGCGCGCCCCATGGTGAAGCCGGACGGCATCGTTCTCACCATCCAAAACGTCCTCGGTAGCGCCCAGAAAGTGGCCGATATCCTGGGCGCCGAGCGTGTCATGCTCGGCGTGGTCGGTGGTTTCGGCGCTTCCATCACGGCGCCCGGCAAGGCGCATCACAATGGTATGGAGCTGGTGCGCCTCGGCGAGATGAACGGGCCGGTTTCCGCCCGGGTGGAGGCTCTGGCCGAGCTCTGGCGCGGCGCCGGCTTTACCGTTAAATGCTTTGACGATATGGACCAGCTGGTGTGGGAAAAACTGATCTGCAATTGCGCTTTTTCGGCCAGCGCGGCGCTCACCGGCTGGACCGTGGGCGAGATCATCGACGACAGGGAAGCCTGGTCGGTGGCCAGCACCTGCGCGCTCGAAGCCTATCTGGTGGCGCGGGCCAGCAATATACGCCTCGATATCGACGATCCGGTAAGCTATGTGCGCGATTTCGGCGCCAAAATTCCGGACGCGCGGCCCTCCATGCTGCTCGACCATATGGCCGGGCGGGCGAGCGAAATTGACGCCATCAACGGCGCCATTCCACCGGTCGCGGCCAGGGTCGGTGTCAAGGCGCCGGTCAACGAGACGGTGAGCGCTCTGGTGCGGGCAAAGGAGAAAAAATTTGCCGCGACGGGCACCTGATCATGGCGGTTGAACAGCCAGACCCGCTGATGGCGGCGCTCTCCAGCGCCATGCCGCTCGCCTTCGAGCAGCTTGATAGCACGGCGGCGCCGTTAAACCAGGGGCGCACAGGCCTTGTGATTGTCGATGAGATTGTCGGATTTGCCGCTCCCGGCGGCGGCAATCTCGCGCCGCCCGGGCCCGATGCCGATGTGTCCCGCATGGTCGCCGAGACGGATCGTCTGGCACGGCAATTCAGTGCCAATGGATGGCCCATCCTGGCTTTTCTCGACACCCACGAGCCGGGCAAGGCAGAGCCGCCCTATCCGCCCCATTGCGAACGCGGCAGCGGCGAAGAGGAATTCGTGCCCGAATTACGCTGGCTCGAAACGAATTCGAGCACCACGCTTATTCGCAAGGACTGCATCAATGGCTTCATCGGCGCGATCTCCGGCAAGCGCAATTTGCTGGTCGATTGGGTGCTCGAAAACAGCCTTGAATCGCTGCTTGTGGTCGGCATCTGTACCGATATCTGCGTGATGGATTTCGTGCTGACAATTCTGTCCGCGCGCAACCACGATATGATGCCCGGCCTTGTGGATATCTTTGTATATCAATCCGCCTGTGCAACATATGATCTGCCGCGTGACGTGGCGGAATCCCTAAATTTACCCGCTTCTATGTCTCATCCGAAGGCCCCCACACAATATATGGGGTTATACTTCATGGCCAGCCGTGGCGCCAGGTTAGTAAGCGCGATCAAATAGTTATCCCGATAATTATCCACATTATTAATAGTTATCCACAGAAAATATTTCAGGCGTCCAAATAAAGTTTCGTTTGAGATGATCAAATATGTTGAAGTTAGTAGACTTTTACGGTTAATTTTCCCTCTGAAAGACAACCCGATCTAAATCGGGACGTTGTGGAGGATGAAAATTGAATCAGGAACTCGATTTGGAACGGGTCATCCATGACCCTGATTATCGCCGCAAGGCCATCGAAGATCTCAACCGGGCCGAGGCGCGCCCGGACGGTGAGAAAGTGGCCACTCAGCAGAGTAAGACCGCTTCGCCCGGCGATTCTGATCGCGACGACGCCTAGGCAATCCCTCCCGCCCGGTAAACCGTTGAATAATTTGGCGGTCTGAACCGCTTTCTCCTTACATCACTTTTTCTTGTTTCCCATGGCGCCCTGGCCCAAGGTCGGGCCATGAACGTAAACGGCGTCGAATACCGGACGATTTGGCTGGCCGAGGATGGCTGGGCGGTGGAAATCATCGACCAGACGAAGCTGCCCCATGCCTTCGAAATCCACCGTCTGGAAACGGTTGAAGCGGCGGCGCTGGCGATTGGCGACATGTTGGTGCGTGGCGCGCCGCTGATCGGCGCCACCGCTGGCTATGCCATGGCGCTCGCCATGCGTGGCGACCCGGGCGACGACAATATCGTTCGCGCCCACGATCTGCTGCTCGCCACCCGTCCGACGGCGGTCAATCTGCGTTGGGCCTTGTCCGAGATGGTGGACCTGCTCAGCCCGCTGCCGGCCAAAGAACGCACCGCCGCCGCCTATCGCCGTGCGGCTGAGATTTGCGACGAAGATGCTGCCATGTGCCATGCCATCGGCGAGCATGGCGCGGATTTGATCGAAAAATTGGCGCGCGCGCACGCTGGTGGTGATCGTGGTGGTGATAATGGTGGGCCGGTCAATATCCTCACCCACTGCAATGCCGGCTGGCTGGCGACTGTCGATTGGGGCACGGCGTTGGCGCCGATTTATGTCGCCCATGACCGCGGCGTGGACGTGCATGTCTGGGTCGACGAAACCCGCCCACGCAATCAGGGCGCATCATTGACCGCCTGGGAACTGGCCAACCATGGTGTGCCGCACACCCTGATCACCGATAATGCCGGCGGTCATTTAATGCAGCACGGCATGGTCTTTGTTGGGCGATGATCTGGGATTGTGCCTAG
>JAPYQV010000213.1 GCA_029937205.1 Alphaproteobacteria bacterium | reverse complement strand
GTTCGAGTCCGTGTGCGCCCACCAATTATTTCAAATATTTAGCTCCAAATTAGGATTTGTCTAGAACTGCCCGCGTGAAGGATTCAACATAATCGAGCAAGGTATCGCTGGCGCGGCCAGCCGCTCCCTCGTCTCCGCCAGCTATTTCCACCGCCAATGCCTGGTGCAGGGATGAGGAAGTCGCGACATCGGCGAAGCGCTGTTGATGGCAATACCAGAAACGGCGCGATAGACCCTGTACTTGCTCCATGGCCTCGGTCGCGAACTCGTTTCGGCCGCATTCGGCAACCAAGCGATTCAATCTTCGATCTACCGAAGTGAAGGCGTCCTGATCGTCCGCACGCCCGGCCGCAGCCATATCTTTGGCGATGCGACATAATTCTTGACGTTCTTCGGGGCTTGCCAGGCGTGCCGCGCGGCGCGCGATCAGCCGCTCTACCTCACGGCGAAGCTCCAGCATGCGCAGCTGCTTCTGAATATCGATCTCGGTAACCAGCAAGCCGCGTTTCGGCATCACCCGAATTAGGCCGCCGCGCGCAAGCCGCTGGAGGGCCTCACGTACAGGCGTCCGACTCACACCAAATCGGCTCGCCAAATCCCCTTCTGAAACAATCATGCCCGGCTGCAATTGCAGCGTGACAAGCAGTTCCTCGATTTGGCGATAGGTCCGTTCGGCCAAATTTTCCGATTTATTCAGTATTTCCGACACGGGCATATTTATGGCTGGGCTCGATTTAATATGTTGTATTTATCTTGTATACAATACACTATTGGCCGCTTGAACACAATCACCAGAAGATTCTTTCGCCATGTTGCCACAAATCGAAACGATAACCCAATCGCTTCAGAAAATGGGCTTGATAAAAGACCCAAGAGAGGCGGCATTTCATCCTCTGAGCGGCGGCGTATCGTCAGACATATGGAGAGTGGATACGCCACCAGGTGCAATCTGTGTCAAACAGGCCCGGCGCCAGCTTCGCGTGGATGCGAAATGGCTAGCATCTGTCGAGCGCAACTCGATTGAAGCCACTTGGATGCGTACGACTGGCGCTCTCATGCCCGGCACGGTGCCGCGTGTCATTTCCGAGGATCGCGCGGCCTCGCTATTCGCCATGACCTATTTTGATCCGGGAACTTACCCGACTTGGATAAGCCGGCTAATGTCGGGAGACGTGGACATCGATTTTGCGGCAGAAATTGGCACGCAGCTGGCACGCATGCATGCCGCCAGCGCCGATAGCCCTAAATTGGCCGCTGATTTTGGCCATGACGATCTGTTTCGGGCGTTGCGAATCGATCCTTACCTCATCACAGCGATTGCGGGAACTTGCCCAAATCACTCTGGAGACGCGTCGCACATTGATCCATGGCGATGTGAGCCCCAAGAATATTCTGGTCGGGCCGGCGGGACCGGTGTTTCTCGATGCAGAATGCGCGGTGTATGGCGACCCGGCATTCGACATTGCATTTTGCCTCAATCACCTGCTGTTGAAATGCATGGCGCGCCGGGACTCAATTCATAGCTTGCTCGAAAGCTACAGATGTCTTGCAGAGAGCTATATGTCAGGCATTTCGTGGGAGCCCAAAGACGCACTGGAAACACGTGCCGGCCACCTCATTCCGGCCCTGCTGTTGGCGCGGGTCGACGGCAAATCTCCGGTCACCTATCTGAACGAGGCGGACAAAGCCACAACCCGCCAATTTGCACGTCTTAACCTCATCGCGCCGCCCAAAAATCTCAAGCAACTGGCAAACAAGTGGCGTAACGCCATCGCCGACGGAACTTCTTCTTTATGACCGGCACAAACATTAAAAACATCCGGAGCCGCGCCGTCTGGGATTCACGCGGCCGCCCAACAGTGGAGGCCAGCGTTGAGTTGGTAAATGGCGCGATCGGCCGAGCGATTGCGCCTGCTGGTGCTTCGCGCGGACGCCACGAAGCGATCGAATTGCGCGACGGCGCGGAACGGCTCGGCGGCTTCGGTGTAGAACGCGCAATTGGCAACATTAACGGCGAGATTGCCAAGCACCTGACGGGGCATGACGCAACGGACCTAAGAGCGGTCTACGCCGCGCTGACGGCGCTCGACGGGACGGGTCAAATGGCGCGCCTTGGCGGCAACGCCACGATTGCCGTGTCGATGGCTGTACTCTGGGCAAGTGCGTCGGCTGAGGGTTCAGCGTTATATGGATATCTCGGTGGCGATAAGCAGGATCACTTGCCGCATCCGGAAGTTCAGATATTTGGCGGCGGTGCCCATGCCGGGCGGCGCGTCGATATACAGGACTTCATGGTTGTCTGCCCGGCAGCCGAGAATTTCGAACATGCCCTGACGATGGCTGCCGAAGTCTATCACGCCGCCGGGGCTGTGATGGAGGAGACATCCAATCGCCACGGGGTTGCGGATGAAGGCGGATTCTGGCCGGCGTTTGACAGCAATGAGGCCGCGCTCGAAACGCTGGTGCGCGCCATCGAGCGAGCCGGCTTTCGGCCGTACGAAGAGGTTGCGATTGCCCTCGACATCGCGGCATCGGAATTTTATCGAGACGGTCATTATCATTTGACGCTCGACGACCAGATTCTCAGCGCGGCAGAATTCATTCAACAAATACTGGCGTGGATAGAGCGATACCCGATCGTCTCGGTCGAAGACCCCCTTGCTGAAGATGATTCGCGCGGTCTCGCAGAATTTTGCGCCGCCGTTCCGGCGTATGTTCAAGTTGTCGGAGATGATTGACTCGTCACAAACGCCGCGCGGGTGCGCGCTTCGGCTGCCGCCAAAACATGCAATGCCGCACTGATCAAACCCAACCAGGTCGGAACCGTTACAGCCACGCGCGAGGCCTTCGACGCCGCGCAAGCGGCGGGCTGGGACACGATCATTTCTGCCCGATCCGGCGAAAGCGAGGATGTGACGATTATGCATTTGGCCGTCGGCTGGGGCGCCACCCAGATTAAAGTTGGCTCAATGGCCCGTTCCGAGCGCACCGCGAAATGGAACGAAGGACTTCGCATTCAGGATGCGCTGGCGCGTGTTCACGCGCGCACACCGCGCCTTTCCACGCCTCGTTGGATGACGCGGCCAACCACTCAAGCCTCACATTAGACCGCTAACTTACTTGGCGAAGCTGATTAAACTTCGAATCGAATCTAGTCTGCAAATACGGGTGGCGCCTAATCGTGACGATGAAGAAGGCATTTTTCAGCGCGCGAGTTATCGCATGCAACGAGCGTCTCGCTGGCCTCAGTTAACATCCGCCATCAAAGTCTCAAACGCCGGCCAGGCCACGTCCGGGTGATAGCGGTGTCCGCCTTCGGCCGGTACCGCCCGCAGATTGTCGGGCGTGCCAAGGGCGCGGTACACCGCTCGGGCGGATTCCGCCACGGCCTCGGTTCCGGCGTAGGGCCAAATATGGTCTTCCTTGCCAGAAAACAGCAGAACCGGGCGTGGCGCCAAGAGGGCAAGAATATCATCCATCTCCAGCCAATTGAGAATACTCGGAATTACATTTTGACCACTTGCGTCACTTCGCCGGCCAATCGTATCGCGCAAATATCCTGTGCTGCCGCCGACCAGCGCAGCTTGAATGCGAAGATCGAGTGCGCCACTGTAGAGCGCCGTCGTACCGCCTGAGGAATTGCCCATGATATGCAGGCGGGGGAAATCGAGCGTTAATCCGTGCCCCCCGCCGTACAGCCAATTGATCACCGCGGAAACATCCTCGACTCGCTCACCGAGAAGCGTGCGGCCGAGCAACAAGGCGTGGTTGGCCGCATCAATGCACGGGTCGCGCGACGGCTTTGCAAGGCTCCGTTCGCGGCGCTCACCAAAGCAGGACTGCTCCACCGCCACCGCAACATAGCCACGCGCTGCCGCTTGAAGAGCGTTCGGCGAGCCGCGCGCGATGCGCTCCACATCGGCCGGCAGACGCACTTCCCCCCAACTGAGGTGAATACCGGAGTTCGTCCCTTGCAGGCAGATCATCACCGGCAACGGCCCAGACAGCGTTGTATCAAAAATCAAATGAACAGGAATGTCGCGTCCGCCGCCCATTCGGAGATAACTACTTTTCCGGATTAGATCGTTTGCGATTTTGTGAGTTGTCTCATGCCGCGCCTCCGGGGTTTGCTCAGGTTTGCAATAACCGCTCAGTTCAGCCAATTTGGCGCGTGCATTCCGTTGCCACTCGGTGGCATTTTCACTCTCGCAATTCTGCCATGACAAGCGCAACGGCGCGGCGCCATAATCATGAAAATGGCGCGCGCTCGGACTCAAATGGACACCTTCTGGAGGCGAAGGATAGGGATCGTGGGGCACACCCAAATTTCGCCGAATTCGGCGTTTGAGCGCAAGCGCTAGCGTATGCATACGGGTGGGCGACAGCATGGCGCCTCCTCGATCGAAGTCGTTTCCTTACAAGCGGCACCATTATACCAAGCCCAATGCTGCGATAGCGATAGGGTCGAGACGGTGGGGTCTATGAGGCAATATCTGTCGTGTGGAAAGGCTCCGCGCAGCCCTCGTGCGAAATCATTTCACTCCCGAGAGGTGCTTCGAGAAAAACCAGCACCCGGCGATTATCCGCATTCTTCTCGCCGTCCACGGTGGCGGTCTCGGGCATGGCTTCGCCTCTCGGACCAATCCAAATGTAGTGCGGTGAGACGCCGCGCGCGATAAGTTGATCCCAAACTGCCAGGGCGCGTTTCATGGAGAGCCTCAAATTATGCTCAGAGGCGCCGGACCGGTCGGCATGGCCTTCGACAAAAATCTCATCGACTTCACCGCCGCGCACCAACTCTGCACCGACTTCAAGTGTTTCACCGGCGGCGCTATCCAACACCGCGCTGTCATGCGCGAATTGCACCCGGAAACGTCGGGCAGATTGGTCAGCAACCGGCTGCGCGGCGGGAACACAGGCGCTCCGGCGCGCCTCAGGCTCTTTGAGATATTTCACCGGCTCGCTCGGCGCCGGCGGAAATTCCGGAATTACCTGGCTGGTAATCTGCCGCACATGCCAATTGTTGAGTGCAGATTCATATGCGCTACGGCACTTTTCGATATGGTCAAGTTGCCAGCCTTCTTCGAGCTGCTCTATCCAACAATCGAATGACGTTTGCGCTATCGCCGCTTGAACCGGGTGCTGCCGGGCAAATCCGGCATCAATGGCGGAGACGAGATCGGCCCGTGCGCGTTTGAGGCCGGGAATCTGATTTTCGGGTATGTGCCAATCCGCGACCCTTTCCGGCGCGGGCACCATGCCGCGAGAGGCTGCGAGCGCCTTGTCCGCGAATAGCCACGCGTCAGGCCAATCATACATTTGATCTGCCTCGAAGAGCGTCAGTTCGCGATAATTTTCAGCCAGTTGCGGCGAGAATCCCTCTCCCATTGTGGAAAGATTTCGTGTTGATTCGATGTTGTTTGTGCAAGCGGTGAGAAATAAGCCCGCCATCAGGGTCGCCGCGCCGACGGTCATGAAATTACGCATCATTCTTGTCCTCACCGCCAGTTGGACCATGGGCAAATGTAATAAATTCTCGGCCATCTGAAGCGGCACGAGAATCGTCC
>JAPYQV010000212.1 GCA_029937205.1 Alphaproteobacteria bacterium | reverse complement strand
GCATTGTATGTCCCACTGGGGGCCGGCGTTCCGCCCCGAATATGAACTGCTCAGCCAATTGAAAGCGCGTTTTCCGGACGTCCCGATCGCTGCCTTCACCGCGACGGCAGACGAAATCACGCGCCGCGATATTGCCGAGAAGCTGTTTTCCGGCCACGGGCGCATCTTTGTTAGCGGTTTTGATCGCCCTAATATCCAGCTTGGCGTCGAGATGAAGGACCAATGGAAGCGCCAATTGCTCACATTCTTAAAAGGGCGAGAGGAAGAGAGCGGCATCGTCTATTGCCTGTCGCGCAAGAAGACGGAAGAAGCCGCAGCCCATCTGGTGGCAAACGGCTTTAATGCGCTGCCCTATCACGCCGGCATGGACTCCGAGATACGCGCCGCCAACCAGAACCGCTTCCTGAGCGAGCGCGGCATCATCATCGTCGCCACCATCGCGTTCGGCATGGGCATCGACAAGGCGGATGTGCGCTTCGTGTTTCATACCGACATTCCGGCCAGCATCGAGGCCTATTACCAGGAGATCGGCCGCGCCGGGAGGGATGGCCGCGCCGCCGAGGCGCGCATGCTGTTCGGCCTCGGCGATCTCCGCATGCGGCGCATGTTCATCGAGGACGAAGACAGCGAGCCTGAACGCAAGCGGCGCGAACATAAGCGCCTCGATGCCCTCATCGCCTATTGCGAATCACCGACCTGCCGGCGCCGCGTGTTGCTCTCCCATTTCGGCGAGAACCCCGAGCCGTGCGGCAATTGCGACATGTGCCTAAATCCGGTGGAGCTCGCTGACGGCACGGCGGAAGCCAAGCTCGCCCTGGCTGCGGTGACGGCGACCGGCCAGCGCTTCGGCGCGTCGCACATCATCGATGTGCTGCGCGGCGGGCAGACCGAGAAAGTTGCCCAAACCGGGCATGACCAGCTGGCGGTATTCGGCCAGGGAGCGGATCATTCCAAACGCGAATGGCAATCGATCATCCGCCAGATTATCGCCGCTGGCTTTCTGCAATTGGATATCGCCGGCTTTGGCGGCATAAAATTCACGCCCGAGAGCCAGGCCCTGCTCCAGGGTGAGGCTGAATTTCACTACCGCCAGGACACCATCAAGCTAAAAGGCAAAGAAAAGAAAAAAGCTTCCCGGGAAGCCGCGCCGGATTTGACCGACAGCGAATATGTATTGCTCGACCGCCTGAAGCAGCTCCGCCTCGACCTGGCGCAACAACGCGGCGTCCCGGCCTACGTCATCTTCACCGACCGTTCGCTCGAAGACATGGCCCGGCGCCAACCTCACACGGCGGACGAATTCGCCGAAATCCACGGTGTCGGCGAAGCCAAGCTGCGCGACCTGGCAGAGATATTTCTCGGCGCGATTACAGAAGCAGGTGCAGCGGTAAAAATGTAAGTGCGGGAGGCCCGGAATAAATTTGAATCAAGCCGGCACCTTTCCGTCATGCAAATGTCGCCAGCTGCAAGCCTTGGCAAGAAAGCAATCGCTGATATTCATCCGGCTCCCAATCTTCTTGTGTCCGGGTGATAATTGAAATTCTCAATTTGTCAGATTGCTCGACGGCAATCGAAAGCGCGCGAGTTACGATAACGCGGCGAAACGCTTTCGTCATCGGATGCGAAGGCCGGGTATCGAAGCGCCGCCCGGAAACAACATCATGGCAATGCCCATCGCCACCCCAACATTGAGCGTGGCCGAAGAGGGCAAAGCTGCCAGCAAAGCTTGGCCGCCCCGGATCATAAGACTGCTCATCATCCGGGTTGATTTCGGTGTCATTAAAATAGACCAAACCTTCATAGGACGGTCGAAGGTGGCTCAAGCCATAGAGTTCTAAATCGGCGCGCACAAATCCCGCGGTTAAATTATGCATGAAAGGTCCGTAGTGGCTTACTTGAACAATCATCATCAACCTCCCAACGGGATTGTGACCGCATCGGCCGCCTATTCGTACCCGAGTTCCTGAACGTTCAATACCTGGCGAACGGTTTTCCCGAATGGAATAAGAGGCTCATCCAATAGAGCTGTAGGGAACCTGTCCCAATCATGCCGAATCTGCCAGAGGTACCCAATGCGATCGATCATGCAGTGATGGGCGAAAAATATAGGGTCAAAAGCTGCGGTCGTCGGATCGCCCATATCGCCACCAATCCAACCGTGAATCTGATCATGAATGGATTCCATGAGGTCATTAAACGTTTCAAGATCTCTGACATTTTCCAGAATAGCATCAACCAACTCTGCCAATGTGGCCTCACCATTCGAATTCGCGTCTGCCCATGGAGCATTAAATACCGGAAGCGTGGGTCTGGGATTCCGCCAGGTCGAGCGCTGGATCGGTGTTTCAACCAGAGGCGGCGCTAAGTTGATGGTGGATGAAAAGAGCGGGTTTGGCTGGCCGTTTACCTGATCTGCCGCATAGGCATTGGGAATGCCCCCGGCAATCGTCCAATCCCACCAGGGAAGGGCGACATCCGCATCTACATCCTGCAGGTTCTGCTCAAGATGGTAGAGGTAGGCGCGATGCCAGGGCAGAAACAATCGCGCCGTGAAATCCGGCAATCTTGTGATAGCTCCGATTGTCTTTAAAGCCTTGTATCGTCCGCATGGCCGCCACAAATTTGACCATATGCGGGGTGTCAAACGCCGCAACACGCAAGCGATATTTCATCGCCATGGCTTACCCCCTGAATAGCTAAATTTATCCGATTTGTGGGCTGGCGTTGTTTTCGTTTTCAGCAAATTGCCAAAGTTGGTTGCAGTATCATGGTTATTTACAGGTCATTCGCTCAACTCCAGCGCCTAAAAGTTAGGATCGCGCCTTGATAGCTATTGGTCCCCGAACACCACTATTGATATTAATATCAATTATTAATACCTTTATAAAATGCAATATTACCATTAACACTATGCAAAAGTATTTCATATTATATAAATTTCAATCTTATATTAATTAATGTTAAGCTTCGATGTAGACTGCGGGATACGATTTGATCCTGTGGCAATGCCGCCCGGCAAAGTGGCGCCAACGAAATCTGCCTCAAGGTACAGACGCGCTAACCCCGATTGACCATAATCCCAGAACGTTCAAAGGCTTGATTTGATGCCATTAATGTCAAATAGCCGGCTGTCCGAATGATTAGAAACGCCATGCCGAATTTCAGAAACCCCACCCCGTAATTGACGCCCCCCGACCCTTGCCATTTACTTTTCCTTGGGAGGAGACGAAATGGCTGAGCGCAAAGCGCCAAAGCGGCGGCGAGCCGGCGGGCGAGCGGGCAATCTGCGCGGCAAGGGGCCGGCGGTCACGCAATTGCCGTGGTCATTGCCGATCAATCCGGACAGGCCGACCGAACCGCTCGACGAGGACGGCGTCGCGGCTGTCCATGATGGCGCGATGCGCGTCCTCGAGGAGATCGGCATCGAATTTCTCCATCCCGAGGCGTTGGAAATTCTGGCTGAAGCCGGCTGCAAGGTGACCGGCGAAAATGTCCGCATGGAGCGGAATTTCGTCATGCAGCAGGTGGCGCTGGCGCCTGACAGTTTCACCATCACGCCGCGCACTCCGGAACGGCGCATCGAGATCGGCGGCAAGCGCATGATCTTCGGCAACGTCTCGAGCCCGCCCAACTGTTCCGATCTCGACCGCGGCCGGCGCGCCGGCGACCGCGAGAGCTTCCGCGACCTGATCAAGCTCACGCAATATTTCAACTGTATCCATTTCGCCGGCGGCTACCCGGTGGAGCCGACGGATATTCATCCCTCCATCCGCCATCTCGATTGCCTGCACGACAAGCTGGTGCTGACCGACAAGGTGGTGCACGCCTATAGCCTCGGCAAAGAGCGGGTCGAGGACGTGATGGAAATGGTGCGCATCGCCGGCGGACTCACCTGGCAGGAATTCGAAGCGACACCGCGCATGTACACCAACATCAACTCGACCTCGCCGCTCAAGCACGACCACCCCATGCTGGATGGCGCCATGCGCCTGGCGCGCCGGCGCCAGCCCACCGTGGTGACGCCGTTCACCCTGGCCGGCGCCATGGCACCGGTGACGCTCGCCGGCGCGGTGGCGCAATCCATGGCCGAGGGGCTCGCCGCCATCGTGCTGTTGCAAGTGATCTCGCCAGGCTGCCCGGTCGCCTATGGCACCTTTACCTCGAATGTCGATATGAAAAGCGGCGCGCCGGCGTTCGGCACGCCGGAATATATGCGCGCGACGCAAATTTCCGGGCAAATGGCACGCTTCTATGGCCTGCCGCTCAGAGCCTCCAACGCCTGCGCCGCCAATTACCCCGACGCTCAGGCGGCATGGGAGAGCGCCTTTTCGCTGTGGTCGGCGATTTCCGCCGGTGTGAATATGCTCTATCACGCCGCCGGCTGGCTGGAGGGCGGCCTCTGCGCGTCTTACGAAAAATTCGTGATGGACTGCGAAACCCTGCAGCAGATGATCGTCTATATGCGGCCGGTCGGCACCAGCGAGGCCGATATCGCCGTCGAGGCGATCAAGGAGGTCGGGCCGGGCGGGCATTTTTTCGGCTGCGCCCATACCCAGGAACGTTACGAGACCGCCTTTTACAGCCCGTTCCTGTCCGATTGGTCGAATTTCGAGAGCTGGGAGGAAGCCGGCGCGGTGCAAACGCCGGAACGCGCCAACCGCCTGTGGAAAAAAATATTAGCCGAGTTCGAAGCGCCACCGCTCGACGCCGCCATCGCCGAGGAACTCGACGCCTTCGTCACCCGGCGCAAGCAAGAGGGCGGCGCACCGACGGATTTCTGAACGCCACGCGAGCTGGATAAAATATGTCGTTGAAAATTATTGGTGCGGGCTTTGGCCGCACCGGCACAAACTCCACCCAGGTGGCGCTCAACCAGCTCGGCTTTCCCTGCTACCACATGTTCGAAGTGATTGAGAACAAGGATAATGCGGATCACCTCGACTTCTGGCACCAAGTGGCGAACGCGCCGGCAGGCCGACAACATGACTGGCCGCGCGTGTTTTCCAACTACAGCGCGACGGTCGACAATCCGGGCTGCTGCGTCTGGCGCGAATTGATGGCTGCCTACCCGGACGCCAAAGTGCTGCTCACAATCCATCCGCGCGGCCCGGAGGCGTGGTACCAGAGCACTATCGAGACGATCTATTTCACCGAGCTCATGTGGCAGTTCAAGCTCTTAAAGCTTGTCACGCCATTTGGCCGCAAAATTGGCGATATGGTCCATAAGCTGATCTGGCAGCGCTCCCACAAGGGCAGCATGGCCAACCGCGAGACCGCCATCGCCCGTTACGCGGAACATATCGCGGAGGTGAAAGCTGCCGTGCCGGCCGAGAATTTGTTGGTCTATTCGGTCGATCAGGGTTGGCCGCCGCTGTGTGAATTTCTCGCTGTGCCGGTCCCGGATAACGACTTCCCCAATGTAAACGACCGCGCCGCGATGAAGAAAACAATCGCGGATATCACCAAGGGCGCCTATGTCATTCTTGGCATAGGGGGGGCCGCCCTCAGTGCTATCCTCTACACTTTCGTCAGTCTTTAATCACCGGGCGTAATTACGGGGACAGTATACTTAATCCAGGCAGATATCACCAAGGAC
>JAPYQV010000211.1 GCA_029937205.1 Alphaproteobacteria bacterium | reverse complement strand
GGTCAGCACCTCGTCCCAGCCGATGCAGTTGCCGCTTTCCCAGCCGGGCAGCGCCTCGCCGGTCCAGCCCTGGAAACCATCGACGCAAACACTGGAGCCGGTCGCCAGCACCACATGATCCGGTTGCTCGGCGTCGAGAAGTGCATCCAGCCCGGCTTCGGATACCGGTGAATCGGAGCGTAGCTCGGCGCCGTTCTTGCCCGCCTGATGGGCCAGCCAGCGGGCGATCTCGCCGAATTCCGCCCGGCTCGGCAACAGTGATTGCAGGCGCACATGGCCGCCAAATTCGCTCTTACTTTCCAAGACGGTCGCGCTATGGCCACGCGCCGCCGCCACCCGGGCATATTCCAGGCCGGCCGGGCCGCCGCCGATGACCAGCACTTTCTTGAGCGTCTCGGCCTTTATCAGCGAACCCTCACCCCAGGCACCTTCGCGCCCGAGGGCGGGGTTGTAGACACATTGGATACGCGCGCCGCGGCTGACGCTCTTCCAGCAGAAATTGGCGGCAACGCAGGTGCGGATATCGTCGGCCTGACCTTCCTCAGCCTTCTTCGCCCAATAGGGATCGGTAAACAGTTGGCGCGCCAGGCATATGGCATCCGCGTCACCGGCTTCGAGCAGAGACTCGGCCAGGTCCGGCGTGGTGATGCGCCCAACCGCCAGCACCGGCTTGTTGGAGACCTCACGGATTTGCCGCGCATAGCCGCGCTCCCAACCGCCCTCGAACTCCATCGGCGTGTGGATAAACGAGTGGTGAACGCCGGCCGAGACATCGACATAATCGATATCGACGGCTTTCTCGATATCCGGCACGATTTGGCGTATCTCCTCAATTTCGAGATCCCCAGGCCAAAATGAGGTGGAATTTATGCGGTAGCCGACAAACGGCTCGTCGCCGACGGCATCGCGCATGCTCTGCAGCACTTCGAGCGGAAAGCGCAGGCGGTTTTCGTAGGAGCCGCCCCATTTATCGCTACGCTTGTTGTAGAGCGGCGAGAGAAACTGCCACGGTAAATAGCCGTGGCTGAGATGCAGTTCCACACCATCCAGGCCGGCCGCCATGGCGCGCGTCGCGGCGCTGCCATAGGCGGCGATCAGCTCCTGGATTTCGTCTTCGTCGAGTTCCTTCGGCGTCGAGGCGCCGGGGAATTCACCGAGCGGCACCTGGCTCGGCGAGACCGTGTACCAGGTCGCATCCGGATCGTAACCGGGCGCCTGTTTGTAGCCGGGAAAGCCGCGCACGCCGGAATGCCAAAGCTGGATCGCCAGCTTGCAGCCATGCTTGTGCACGGCATCGGCGATTTTGGAGAGTGGCTCGATCTGGCGGTCATCGAACAATTGCGGCATCAGGAGCGGCGCCATGATCGAGCTCGGATGGACATGGGTGCCGCCGATAATGATCAGGCCGACGCCGCCCTTGGCGCGCTCTTCGTAATAGTCGGTGGCCATGTCGATAAAGAGGCCGTTCCACGGGTCTGACACCCAGGTCGGACAGGTCGGCGGAAACACCACCCGGTTTTTGATTTTGCAGTTGCGGATCGACCATTCGGAAAAAAGCCTGGGATAGCGCGCCATTATTCTTCTCCTGCCGCCCGAGCGGGGGTTCAGCTTAAATGCACATAATCGAAATCGAGTGGCTGGCCGTTGATGCCGCGCCTCGGCGGCGCAATCCAACCGGCGAACTTGCCCGGCTCCACGACCCGTTGCATGAGGGAAATCGCATGCGCCCGCTCGGCTTCGCTCGGCAGCCACTCGTGCTGGCGGGCGTCCCACTCTTCGGCACTGATAATGGCACCCTCGGGCGTAAAGTGGGTGTTGCGAAACTGCCCGATGGCGCGCTGGAAAGCGCGGTGCGGCAGGCTGAGCGTAACGTCGATACCGTTCTCGCGGATGGTGCGGTTCCAGCGCGCGATGCCTCTTTCGCAATCCTCGACATAGTCATCGCGCAGGCGCTCATTGATCACGGTGAGGGCCGCCTCTTCGCTCTCGATAATTGCGCCATGGTCCAGCTTGGCAACGCCATAGAGCGCATCGGTGAGCACATGGTCGTCGTCGATTTTTTCTTCCTTGTAGCGGCCCTTGATGCCGGCGCTGAAATAATTGGCGCCATTGGTGGAAAATTCGGCGCCGAACAGATCGATGGAGACGGCAAAGTGGAAATTGAGATAGCGCTGAAGGGTGTCGAGGTTAACCCCGCCATGGCGCGCAATATCGTCGCTGTCGTGCTCGTTCATCAATTCACAAGTGCGCTGGACGATGCGTTGGACGCCGGTGTCGCCGACGAACATGTGATGCGCTTCTTCCGTCAGCATAAAGCGGCAGGTCCGGGCCAGCGGGTCGAAGGCCGATTCGGCGAGCGAGGCGAGCTGATACTTGCCGTCGCGGTCGGTGAAGAAGGTGAACATGAAAAACGACAGCCAATCCGGCGTCTCTTCGTTGAAGGCACCGAGAATGCGCGGCTTGTCGACATCTCCCGAGCGCCGTTCGAGCAGCCCATCAGCCTCTTCGCGCCCGTCGCGGCCGAAATGCGCGTGCAACAGATAGGCCATGGCCCAGAGATGGCGGCCTTCCTCGATATTGACCTGAAATAGATTGCGTAGATCGTAGAGCGACGGGCAGGTGAGGCCCAACAGGCGTTGCTGTTCGACGCTCGCGGGTTCGGTGTCGCCTTGGGTCACGATCAGACGGCGCAGGGTGGCGCGGTGTTCGCCCGGCACGTCCTGCCAGGCCGCCTCGCCCTTATGGGCGCCGAAGGCGATGCGCCGGTCGGCCTCCGGCTCGGCCAGGAATATGCCCCAGCGATAATCCGGCATCTTCACATGGCCGAAATTGGCCCAGCCGTCCTTGTCGACGGAGATCGCGGTGCGCAGATAAACATCCACGTCCATGAAGCCAGAGGGGCCCATCTCATTCCACCATTCGAGATAGCCCGGCTGCCAGGCTTCAAGCGCGCGCTGCAGGCGCCGGTTTTCGCCTAAATCCACATTGTTGGGGATACGCTCGTTGTAATCGATCGCCATGGTTCAAACCCGTTCTTTATCGAATTCAGGGCGCTTGCCGCTGCCGTAGAGATTGAGGGTGCCGGTTTCGCCGACCGCGTTGGGGCGCTGGAATATCCAATTCTGCCAGGCGGTCAGGCGGCTGAATATTTTGCTTTCCATGGTCTCCGGCCCGGCGAATCGGAGCGACGCTTCCATGCCGGTCAAGGCATCGGGCGAGAAAGCGGCGCGCTCTTCCAGGGCGATTCGGGTCTCGTCCTCCCAGTCAATATCGTCCGGTGCGAAGGTCACCAGTCCAAGCGCCTCGGCTTCCTGCGCGTCAAGCTGCCGGCCTATCTCTTTTTCCGCGCCGGTCAGCGCCTCGGCATCGCCGAGGAACCGGCTTTGCAACCGGCTCAGACCGTTGGCCATGGGATAAAGGCCGTTATTGGCGCTGGTCATGGCGATCGTCGCCGGCGCGCGGTTGTCGCCCTCGAAGGCGCCGTCCAGCATATAGGAGCGGTCGGCCGCAAGCGCCAGTTCCAGCAGCGTACCGGTGAAACAGGAGCCCGGTTCGATAAAGGCGAAGATCGAGCGCGCCGAGAGATCGAGGCGCTTCAGTGTGCGTTTCAGATAAAGCGTGATCTCGCGGACCAGCCAATCATCGGCGTGCGCAGCGAGGGCGGCAGCTGTGGCGGCGACGAGCGCGCTGTCCCCCGCTGTCCGCATAACCCAAGTGCCGATCTGGTTTTCGTTGAAGCGCAGATGAAAAATCAAATCCTCCAACTCGCGCGCCACGGCGAGCGGCCAAAACGCGGCCCCGGCGCTGTGTATCGCTGCCAAATCGGACGGTGGCGCGTTGGCCGGCGCGCGGACGGTGATGTGTGCGGCCCGCAAATCGCGGTCAAGCACGCAGCCGACATGTGAATATTCGATGCGCTCGCTATTGATCGTGCGTTCGAGCGGAGAAAGGGCGATGCCGGCGGCATCCGCCGGGCGGTCCGATGTGGCGGCCATTTCGGCGGCGCGGGCGGCGACACCCTCCTGCCATTTCGAGCGCGGCACCACCGCATCCACCAGGCGCCAATCCAGGGCGCGCTTGCCGCGCACGCCTTCCTCCACCGTACAGAAGAAATCGGCGCGGTCGCGCCGGACGCTGCGCTTATCGACCAGGCGAGTGAGGCCGCCGGTGCCGGGCAGCACCGCGAGCAGGGGAATTTCCGGCAGGGAAACGGCGGAGGCGCCGTCGTCGAGCAGAATGAGATGATCGGCGGCAAGCGCCAATTCGTAGCCGCCGCCGGCGCACGGGCCGTTGATGGCGCAGAGATAGCGTTGCCCGGAATGGGCGCTGGCATCTTCCAGGGCGAGCCGGGTTTCGTTGGTGAATTTGCAGAAATTGACCTTGTGGGCGTGGCTGGCCGTGCGCAGCATGCCGATATTGGCGCCGGCGCAGAACACCCGTTCCTTGGCCGACGTGATGATCACGGCATGCACTTCGGGATGCTCGAAGCGCAGCCGCTGGATGACGTCGTTGAGTTCTATATCGACGCCGAGATCGTACGAATTGAGCTTCAGCTCGTAGCCCGGCGCGAGACCGCCATCGGCGTCCACATCAAGCCCGAGCGTCGCAATCGATCCCTCGATCGAGAGTTGCCAATGGCGGTAATGCTCGGGCGCGGTGCGAAAGTCGATGGCTGTCACGATCTCTGCTCCAACCGTCTCAGGCCCAGTTCGGCGCACGTTTTTCGCGGTAGGCGGTCATTGCCTCGCGGAAATCGTCCGAGCTGGTGGCACGCAACTGGCGCTCTTTATAGAGCGAGAAGAAAGTCTCGAAATCAAGGTCGTAGCAACTGTTCAGCATGTCCTTGGAGAGCCGGCAGCCCATTGAGTTTACCGCCGCAACGCGGGCGACGATTGCCTCGAATTCAGCCTCGGCGCTGTCCTCGGAGACAAGATAATCGACCATGCCGATACGCTCGCCCTCGGCGCCATCGATCATTTCACCGGTGATGATCAGCTTTTTCGCCCGGCCGAGGCCGATATAGCGCGCCAGGCGCAAAGTGCCGAGGCCGGGGATCAGGCCTTCCTTGATGGCCGGCAAGCCGAGCTTGGCTGACGCTGTGCAAACACGAATGTCGGCTGCCAGGGCGAGCTGCAAGCCGCCGCCCAGCGCATAGCCATGGATCAGACAGAGCACCAGCTTGTCCATGGTTTCGAATCGCCTGAGGGCGCGGTCCCAAAGGTCGAAATAGCTGTCTTCGATCAGCCCGACGGCAAGATCCTTGAGATCGATGCCGGTGGAAAAAGCGCGCCCCGCACCAGTGATGGTGACGATTCGAATCCCGTCGTCATCGGCAATGCGTGCCGCCAAGTCATCAAATTCACGCGCACCGGTCATGGCAACGGCATTCAGAATTTCCGGCCGATTGAACGTGATGCGCGCCCGCGCGCCCTCTTTTTTATATAGGAGGGTCTCGTAGACACCGGACATGGCACGTGCTCCCGAATTCATTTTCTAAATATTGAGCATCACTCTATGGTGTCGCCCCGTTCCGAGACAATGACAAGTGCCAAGGCGGCCACGGCCGCGATCGCCATGTCAAACGCAAAAGCGACATAGATGCTGCAC
>JAPYQV010000210.1 GCA_029937205.1 Alphaproteobacteria bacterium | reverse complement strand
CGCTGACGCCGATGCTGGAGCGCGCGGGAAAACTGTTCCCGGAAGTGGAAATCGTCACCCATATGCCGGATAAATCACTGCACCGCCACAGCTTTGCCGATTTTCACCGCCGCGCCACCCAGTTGGCCTCGGCCCTGGATGCCGCCGGCCTCAAGCGCGGCGAGCGTGTCGCCACGATCATGTGGAACAGCTACGCCCATCTCGAAATTTATTTTGCCGTGCCGTGTTCCGGCGGCGCGCTGCATACGCTTAATTTCCGCCTGCATGAGAACGATATCGCCTTCATCGCCAATCATGCAGAGGACCGTTTTCTGATTGTCGACGATGTGCTGCTGCCGATCTACGAGAAGATCAAGGACAAGGTCAATTTCGAGCGTGTATTCGTGGTGTCGCTCACCGGCGCGCCAATCCCCGACGGTTTGGAGAATTACGAGGAATTTCTGAGCTCCGGCCCGGCCGACTATAATTTCCCGGAGCTCGACGAAAATGCCGCCTGCGGCATGTGCTACACCTCGGGCACGACAGGCAAGCCAAAGGGCGTCGCCTACTCCCACCGCGCCATGGTGCTGCATACCTTTTGCGCCGGCCTGCCTGACATCATCGGCCTGGCTCAGCGCGATGTATTGATGCCAGTGGTGCCGATGTTTCACGCCAATGCCTGGGGTCTGGCCTATCTGGCGGTGATGGTCGGCAGCAAGATCGCCTTTCCCGGACCGCATATGGATGCCGAGAGTCTTCTAGGACTTTGTGAAGCCGAGCAAGTCACCCTCGCCGCCGGGGTGCCGACCATTTGGATCGGCATCCTGCAAGCGTTGGAAACCGATGCATCGCGCTGGAAGTTGCATCCGGATTTTCGCACCGTCGTCGGCGGCTCGGCCCTGCCGGAGAGCATGATTCGCGGCTTCAACAAACACGGCATCGCCGCCATCCACGCCTGGGGCATGACAGAACTGACGCCGCTCGGCACCATCTCGCGCCTCAAGCGCGGCATGGAGGAATTGAGCGAGGACGAACGCTATCAGGTGCGCGCCAAGCAAGGCATGCCGATGCCTTATGTGGAGGCTCGCGTCTTCGATGACAAAGGCGAGGCGGCGTGGGACGGCAAAAGCATGGGCGAGTTTCAAGTGCGCGGGCCCTGGGTTGCGGCGAGCTATTACAAATCCGAGGAAGGCCGGGACAAATGGACCGCCGACGGCTGGTTTGGCACCGGCGACGTGGTGACCATCGATCCAGAGGGCTATGTCAAAATTACCGACCGTACCAAGGATTTAATCAAATCCGGCGGTGAGTGGATTTCCTCGGTCGATCTCGAAAACGCTTTGATGGGCCATGAAAGCGTGCGCGAGGCGGCGGTGATCGCCGTCGCGCACGACAAATGGTCCGAGCGCCCGCTCGCCGTGGTGGTGGCGGCGGACGGCGCCGAAGTGAATGCGGCTACCCTCACGGAATATCTCGGCAAGAGCTTTGCCAAATGGTGGCTGCCGGATGCCTATGAGGTGATCGACGAAATCCCGCGCACGTCGACCGGCAAATTCCTCAAGACCGCGCTACGCGAAAGATTTGCCAACCGCTATTCCGGCGAATAGGCCGTCATAATATGCCTTCCGCCTAGCCAGTCGCGATGTAATCCCGCATGGCGTCGCGCTCGCCTTCGAGTTCGAGTTCGTCGAGGCGGTACTTCACCAAATCGCCGATCGAGACGATACCGGCCAAACGGCCATCGCGCATCACCGGCAGATGGCGGATGCGGTGTTCGGTCATATCCCGCATCAATTCATCAACACTGCGGTCCTCCGAACAGGTGATTACCTCGCTGGTCATCAGCGCCATCACCGGGAAGTCGAGGGCCTCGGCGCCGTGATCCGCCAGGCCTCGGACAATATCGCGCTCCGAGAGTATGCCCTTCAAAGTTCTATCATCATCGGCCACAACCACGGCATCAATATGTTGTTGTTTCAGTATGTTAAGGGAGTTTTCTACACTAATATCTGAGCCCGACCGCGCAACCGTATTTCCCTTGGTTCGAAGTATTGCTGCAACTTGCATAGTCCCCTCCGATCCGATTTATGGGGCAATTAATCTTGCCCAGTACCTAGTTAATTTATGGCGATTGACGGTCAATTCAATGGCGCGCTCGCCTATTCAAAATTCAAGCGGCGCGTTGTCTATTACCTCTTTCATAACGAAAAATGTCCGCGTTTGGCGCACGCCCGGAAGGGCAATGAGCTGCTCGCCATGCAGGCGCTTGAAATCGGCAATGTCGCGCACCCTGATTTTGAGAAAATAGTCGAAATCGACGATCCCGCTGCCTACATCACCCCCGATTGTGTGCTCGATATGAGCGCGATATCTCTTGCCGAAGTGGCGCCCGACCGAATTCAGCTCAGTGGCGCCCGCGCCACGCCGCGCACGCCGAGCTACAAAGTGAGTGTCGGCTATTTCGACGGCTATCTCGGTGAGGGCCAGCTCTCTTACGGCGGGCCAGGCGCGGTGGCACGCGCCCACCTCGCCGGCAACATCGTCAAAGAGCGCCTGAGCATACGCGGCTTTTCATTCGACGATTTGCGCATTGATTTGATCGGCCTCGACAGCCTGCACGGACCGGGCAAAGGGCGGCCTGAGCCCTATGAAGTACGCTTGCGCGTCGCCGGGCGGTCGGAAAGCCGCGCGGCTGCCGAAGCGGTGGGCTGGGAAGTTGCCGCGCTTTACACCAACGGCCCGTCGGGCGGCGCCGGAGATTTCAGCAGCGTCCGCGAAATTCTCGCTGTGCAGTCCGTACTCCTCGAGCGCGATTTGGTGCCGATAAGCGTTAAACAGATCGAAGCGCCATGAGTATGACCGCGTCATGACCATGACCGTACGCGATCTTGCGCATTCCCGCGCCGGCGACAAAGGCCACAATATCAATATCTCGGTGATCGCTTATGACAGCGTCGGTTACGAACGCCTTCTGCGCGAGCTCAGCGAGGCGCGCGTGCTGGCGGCATTCGCGCCCGTCGCCCACGGCCCGGTGCGGCGCTACACCTTGCCCAATCTGCTGGCGATGAATTTTGTCATCGAAAATGTGCGCGGCGGCAGCGTTACCGCCACCACCGCGCTGGACATCCACGGCAAAAGCCTGAGCGCGCTGATGCTGGCGATCCCGCTATACGGCAACGAACCGGAAGTTTAATCCGGGGCGTTGCCTTTCTCGGCCGCGGCGGCGAAATTATCAACACCGATGGCGGCACGAAAATCCGCCGTATCCGCTGCCTTCTCCGCCTCCATGGGGATGCCGGTAGCATCGGCGACCCGGTCGATGGCGTTAAAGAGCGCCGCCACACCAGCCGTATCGGTCAACGCCGCGCCGCCCATGGTCGCCGCAATGTCCGTTCGCGCCGCCGCCAATTTATCCGCATCATTGGTTAACACCGCCGAGGCAAAGCGCACCAGCATGACACCATTGGCGACACCGCCGCCGGCGCTATCTGATCCGGTCATTACCGAGAGGTCGTAATCGCTACCGTCATGTTGGCCGCTCGCACGGAGCACCTGCGCATGGCTGGCAGTTCAATAGACACACTGGTTTAAGGCGGAAACCCGGCCGGCCACCAATTCGATTTGGGCATGGGTGATGGCACGAAACTCATTGTCAAAATCGTACATCTGCGCACCCGTCAGATATTGCTCGGCGACAAGATCGAAAAAGCCCCGCACCTCATCCGGTACCAGGCTCATGGCCTGTATGATATTGGCGACCCTCGGCCGGTTCGTATATATATCCTCGTCCACCGTGCCGATGGCGTCTTCGGGCGAGATGGTCGAGACCCAGGCCATCTGACGTCGCGCCGCCGCGGGCCGCGCTAACGAGGGCGCGCCGGGCTGCGCCTCCGGCAATGGCCAGGGCGCGACCCCCAGCCCTTTCGTGAATGTATCGACGGCAACGATAGTGGCGATCACGCCGACGGTTTCAACATAACGCTCCTCCGCCAAGCCGCCGTCACCGAGGCCCTGAAACCAGGCCCGGTTGAGGCGGCCCGGATCCACGTAAATATGGTGGATCTGCTCGACCTCCAATTCCGACAAAGCGCCGAGATGGTCGTGTTCACCGGTGACCGCCCTGGGCGAAAGAGCGGCGAGACGATCCCGGCACAACTTGCAGTCGCCGGCGTTGCGGGCTTCCGCCGCGATAGCGACCCGCTCCGCTCCGGTCAGCCAAGTGCCGGGCCGGCCCAACCGGTCCCAGGCGTCTTGCTGCACGGCGGTAACCTTGTCACGCACCGGCCACGCCAGGTCTTGATAACTGATTTCACTCATGGGCTTTCCAATCCCTCCCTGTGTACGTCAAAAATGTTACGCGCCAGCTGCGGGCGTATTGCACGGATTTTTAGGCGTGCCTCCGGCCAATACACGCACTACTTCCTCGGCCGAGCGCTGGCGCAGTTCAGCCAGGGACGCGTCGGAAGAAAAAGCAACATGGGGCGTCGCGACGACATCGGCGCGGGCGACCAGTTCCGCCGGCGGATCGGGCTCGCCTTCGACGACATCGAGCGCGGCGGCGGCGAGCGGCCCGTCCTCCAGACCCCAGATCAATGACGCGTTATCGACCACCGGCCCGCGGCTGACATTGACCAGCAGCGATCCGTAGCGCATGGCGGCCATGAAATCGGCATCGACAATATGCTCGGTTTCAGGTGTGAGCGGCAAATGCACCACGATAATATCAGAACGCGCCAACAGCTCTGCCATATCGACCAGCTCGGCGATGGCCGGATCGGCTGGCGCGGCAATATCATGGGCCAGTACGGTGAGGCCGATGCCGGTCAGTTTACGCGCGCTCGCCCGTCCGATGCGGCCAAAACCGAGTATGCCCACGGTGAGGTCTGCGGCACGGCGAAGGCGCGCCGCCGCCGGGTTCCAATTGCCCTGCTTGACCTCGCGGTCGAGCGGCACGATGCCGCGCAGCCATCCCATGATCATCGCCACCGCATGATCGGAAACTTCCTCAACGCAATAATCCGGCACATTGGCGACCCAGGCGCCGCGCGCTGTCGCCGCGTCCACGGCAATATTATCGAGGCCGACACCGATGCGCTGGACAATGGAAAGCTTGGCCGGCGAGGCGATGGCGGCGGCGGTTACCTCGGCCCAGCACGTCATGATGGCTTGCGGGTTATGTTCGGCGACCAGCGCCTCTATCCGCTCGGGCGGCAATGCCGACGATTCGCCGGCGACGAGTTGGTGGCCAGCGCCCTCGATGACGGCACGTTCAATCTCCACATCGGGCCAGGCGAAATCGGTCTGCAGGACGGTGGCCATGTTGTTGTTCTCCCGGAATTTTCTTATGCGATCCGCAGTTTAGCACCATGCACCGGTAGCGTGTGTATTGCTTGATGCAATGGCGGGCAAAAGCGCCTATGCTCCCGACAAATATTGAGATTTCAGCGCCCAGCTGATCGGGCACACTTTTCGGCAGTCAAAACGGGAGTAACATGATGGGCCAGACACTATTCACCAATGTGAAAATTTTTGACGGCAACGGCAAACGCACCTATGCCGGTCAAGTATTGCTGCAAGGCAACATGGTCAAGAAAGTCGCCAAGGGGCAGCGCAAGATCAAGGCCAATGG
>JAPYQV010000209.1 GCA_029937205.1 Alphaproteobacteria bacterium | reverse complement strand
CGCCGGCGAGTGCACCGCCGGCCATTAATCTTATCCAACGGCCGACGATGCCAACGTCGCGGCCAAGCTTGTCATATGAATTATCTGTGCCAACCGAACCAGCCATTTCACTTTCTCCTTGATTGACGATGTTCTTTAGAGGTGTTGGGGTGGCGCCGTATGATGCAGGTATATATCGGCGTTGGACGGGCTGCCCAGCCGGATTTCGCGAACCGGCCAATCCTCTTCGCGAAACCGTACTCTGCGAATTCGCGAAGCGTGAAATTGCATGTTGAATGTCTTTGAACGGGTGAATATCTCAGGCACTCCTGGAAAATGGCTGCGTCGCGCCGCCATCATTGTCCTGGTGAGCGCGCTGGTGGCCAGCGCCAGCCCGTTCGGCACGTCGGATATGGATATCGGTCCGCGTTTCGCCTATTGGCTTGGCGGCATTTCGGTTGGCTGGGCACAGTGGATGCTCATCATCGGCGTTCTCCACCGCACCACAGGTGCCAATCCGTGGCCACCGGGCGTCGCGGGCAGCGTCGCCGCCGTGCTCTTCGCCGCTGTGATGGCGGTGGAGATCTATGCCGTACGCACCTAGCTGATCGATGTGCCGCCGGGCAACGGCACGGCTCCGTTCCTGGCAATTCTCGTCGCCATGCTGGCCTATTGCTGGCTCGGCCAGTTGCTGGTGCGGCTCGCCTCTGGCGGGCCGCCGGCACCGCCCATGGAATCGGATCGGGGTACCGAAGTCCGTTTTCTAAAGCGCATCCCCGATCACATCGCAGGCAATCTGTTGTGTCTCAGAACCGAAGATCATTATTTGAGAATCCACACCAGCGCCGGCCAAGACCTGATTTTGTGCCGCATGAAGGACGCACTTCTGGAATTGGCCGGAGCCGACGGTATGCAAGTGCACCGCTCCTACTGGGTAGCGCGGGGCGCCGTTACAAATGTCGAGAGAATAGGGCGAAAGACGACACTCATATTAAGCAATGGCTTGCGCGTACCGGTGAGCGAAAGTTTCCTGCCCGCTGTGCGTGATGCGGGCTGGCTGGACTAAGCGTCTCGTGGGCAAGATCGCGCCGCGCCACCATTTGTGCTACTTTGCGCAACACCCAACGGGAGACATCAGGAAAACAACCTCGGTTGAAAGGAGCGCGCAATGACAATAGACGCAGCCAGCAATCTCAATCTCGAGCAGATGGATGTCGACGCCACCATCCATGCTTTCACCTCTTTGGCGGACCATGCTGAAACCGGCCCGCATATCATGACCTCCGGTGACGGCATCTATGTGAGCGACAACAAGGGCAATACTTATATCGACGCCATGGCGGCGCTGTTTTGCGTCAATGCCGGCTATGGCCGGCACGAGATCGCCGATGCGATCAGCGAGCAAGCGCATAAGTTTGCCTATTTCCATACCTTCGGCGGCAATGCCCATGAGCAACAGATCAAGCTCGGCGAGCGCTTGCTAAATATCCTGCCCGATCATATGAGCAAGGTCATGTTCGCCAGTTCCGGCTCGGAAGCCAATGACGCCAACGTCAAACTGGCGTGGATGTATCAGCATGTCAGGGGCAAGCCCGAGAAACGCAAGATCATCGCGCGCCAGATGGGCTACCACGGTGTCACAGCGGTCGGCGCCAGCCTCTCCGGTCTGCCGCTCATGCACGAGCCGTTTGGCCTACCATTGCCTGGTTTCCTGCATACCGACAAAGGCCATTACTACTGGGAGGGCGAGGCCGGCGAATCGGAACGCGATTTTTCCAAACGCATGGCCGCCAATCTTAATGCACTGATCGAGGCGGAGGGGCCGGAGACCGTCTGCGCCTTTATTTCGGAGCCGTTGATGGGTGCAGCAGCCTGCATCGCCCCGGCCGAAGGCTATTTCGAGGAAATCCAGAAGGTGCTGAGAAAGCACGATGTGCTGTTTATCGCCGACGAGGTGATTACCGGATTCGGCCGCCTCGGCACGTGGTTCGCATCGGAGAAATATGACCTCAAGCCTGACTTGATGACCTTGTCCAAAGGCATCACCAGCGCCTACATACCACTCTCAGCCTCGGTGATATCGGAAGATATGTGGAAGGTTTTGGTCGGCGATCCGGAGAAAAGGGTATTCACACACGGCCACACCGCGAGCGGCCATCCCATTGCCTGCGCCGCGGCAAACGCCAATCTCGACCTCATGGAGGGCGAGGATATGGTCGGCAATGCGGCGCGCGTCGGCGACTATTTCAAGGCGCAATTGCACGAACGCCTCGGCGACCACCCGTTGATGGGTGAAATTCGCGGCGACGGCCTGATGCTCGCGCTCGAGCTGGTGGCCAATAAGGAGACCAAGCAGGAGCTCGACATCGAGTGGGACCTTTCGCACCGCCTGTACGACCTCTGCCTCGAGGAAAACCTGATTTCGCGCGGCTATTTCGGCCACAATTCATCGTCCTTCGCGCCGCCGCTCACGATCACCACGGACGAAGTCGACGAAGTCATCACCCGGTTTTCTCGCGGCCTCAACAAACTCACGGACGAGTTGGTGCGCGATGGCCGCTGGAAACCTGCTGCCTGAAGAAATTGCCGCGCGCGCCAGCATGATGGCTTCACATGTGATTGGCACGCTGATCGTCGGAGTGCTGGCTCTCCTCTTGTCAGTTGCATCAACGCTGGCGGAGAGCCTGCCGATCGACAAGATTCGTTTGCCGCCGGGCTTCAAGATCGAAGTCGTCACGGACCAGTTGGGCAGCGCGCGGTCGCTGGCGTTGGGGCCGGACGGCACGATCTTTGTCGGCACGCGGGTTGGCGATAGCGTACGCGCCGTCGTCGACCATGACGGCGACCACAAGGCGGACGAGATCATCACCATCGCGCGCGGGCTCAACCGGCCGAACGGTGTCGCCGTGCGGGACGGCGCGCTTTATGTCGCCGAGATCGGCCGGGTGCTGCGCTTTGACGGTATCGAGGGGCGGCTGCACAATCCGCCGCAACCGGTCGTCGTCACCGATGCCCTGCCCAATCGCGGCCACCATGGCTGGAAGTTCATCCGCTTCGGCCCGGACGGCAAGCTTTACGTGCCGATCGGCGCGCCGTGCAATGTGTGCGATGCGCCGAAGCCCTTTGCCACCATCCTCCGAATGAACCCGGATGGCTCGGACATCGAGGTCTATGCCCAGGGCGTGCGCAACTCCGTCGGATTCGACTGGCACCCGACAACGGCTGAGCTCTGGTTTACCGACAATGGCCGCGACGGCATGGGCAACGACGTGCCGCCGGACGAGCTCAACCACGCACCTCAGGCAGGCATGCATTTCGGCTTTCCGTACTGTCACGGCGGCGATATTCCGGACCCTGGATTCGGCCGCGCGGCCGACTGTTCCGATTTCTCGGCCCCGGCCGTCAGGCTCGGCCCGCACGTCGCCTCGCTCGGCATGCGTTTCTATACCGGCGAGATGTTTCCGCCCGAGTACCGCAATCAAATCTTCATCGCCGAGCACGGATCGTGGAATCGCTCGGAGAAGATCGGCTATCGCATCACGCTGGTCAGGCTAGAAAACGGCGTGCCGGTCAGCTACGAGCCGTTCGCCGAGGGCTGGCTCGAGGGCGAGCAAGCCTGGGGCCGGCCGGTCGATCTGATGGTCATGCCGGACGGTGCCCTGCTGGTTTCCGATGACTATGCCGATGCCATCTATCGCATCAGTTACGACCCCTGGCGGACCGGGCGAGCAGAGCGATAATCTAACGCTGCGCCGAACCTAAAAACTGGCTTAGACTGTCCCGAGCAAAAAAAATAACCCGGGAGACAGAACATGAGCCGCGATTCCAGCCACGATATTCTGTTCGAACCGATCGCCATCGGCCCGAAGCGCATGCGCAACCGGTTTTGGCAAACCACGCACTGCATGGGCGCCGGCTCGGAGCGACCCGGGACGCAGGCGCATTTTCGCGCCATGAAGGCCGAGGGCGGCTGGGGCACGGTGTGCACGGAATATTGCTCGGTTCACCCGGAAGCGGATGAATATCCCTGGGTTTCGGCCCGCCTTTGGGACGAAGGCGACGTGATCAATCTTCGCTATATGTGCGATATGGCGCACCAGCACGGCTCACTCACCGGGGTGCAGCTTTGGTATAGCGGCATCCACGCCCTCAACATGGAATCGCGCGAAATACCGCGGGGCGCGACGCAATTCTCTTCCAACGTCTGGTCGTCGCGCACAGTCTATGGCACCGAGATGGATGATGATGACATCCAGGCAGTGATTAATATGTATGTCGAGGCGGCCAAGCGGGCCGAGGCTGCGGGCTTCGATATTCTCGAAGTCTCGGGCGGCGACTCCACCCTGCCGGTGCAATTCCTCGAGCGGCGCTACAACAAACGTACCGACAAATATGGTGGCAGCTTCGAAAACCGCGCGCGCTTTTACATCGAACTGATGGCGGCACTGAAAAAAGCCTGCGGCGGCAATTCCGCCATCACCACGCGCTTCGAGGTCGATACCCTGATGGGCGCCGATGGCCTGCAGGCGACGGACGAAGGCATTCGCTTTGTCGAGTTGCTGAACGCTGAGGGATTGTGCGACCTGTGGTCGGTCAAGATTGGCGATTACGAGGAATGGGGCGAGGACGCCGGCACCTCGCGCTTCCGCAAATCGGGCTGGATGACGCCGTTCGTCAAACAGGTCAAAGGCGTCGTCGGCGACACCCCGGTGGTGGTCAATGGCCGGCTCACCAGTCCCGACGACATGGTGCGCCTGATCAATGCCGGTGTGGCCGACATCATCGGCGCGGCGCGGCCTTCCATTGCCGATCCGTTCTTGCCGAAGAAGATCGAGGAAGGCCGCCTCGACGATATCCGCGAATGCATCGGCTGCAATATGTGCGTTTCCAAATTCGTCCAGATCGGCGTGCTGAATTGCACGCAGAACGCCACCGCCATGGAGGAATACCGCCGCGGCTGGCACCCCGAGAAATTCGACCAGACAGAAAACCCATGCTCCGTTCTCGTCGTTGGCGGCGGACCGGCCGGCATGGAATGCGCCCGCGTGCTCGGCGAGCGCGGCTATGACGTGCACCTGCGCGAAGCCGAAGCGGCGCTTGGCGGCCACTGGAAAGACGTCGTCCGCATGCCGCGCCTCGAGGAATGGGCGCGCGTCATCACCTACCGCGAAGTGCAACTGGCCAAGCTCAAAACTGTCGAGGTGCATCTCGGCGTCGGCGAGATGAGCGCCGACGATGTGCTGAGCTACGGCGCCGACAAGGTGGTGATCGCGACCGGCGCCAGATGGCTGGGCGATGGCCTCTCGCCCATGGGCCATGTCGCAATTCCTGGCGTCGACGCGGCACAGCCGAATTGCCTGACGCCGACCCAGGTCATGGCCGGCAAGGAGGTGCCGGGCAATCACGTGTTTGTTCTCGACGCCGATGGCCATTTTACCGCCATCGCGCTGGCCGAAATGATGGCCGATCAGGGCAAGCAGGTCACCTATGTGACGTGCATGGCCGAGATCTCCGAATATGGCGTCTTCACGCTCGATGTGTTCAACAACAAACGCATGTTACAGGAAAAGAACATCGCCCATCACCGCGACACTTGGGTCGAGAGCCTCACGGCGAGTAGCATCACGCTCTTCAATATATATCGTC
>JAPYQV010000208.1 GCA_029937205.1 Alphaproteobacteria bacterium | reverse complement strand
GCAATGACATGTTCGGGCGCCTTGGCGAGAAATTTTTCATTGCCCAATTTGGCCTCGATCTTAGCGATCTCCTGGGCAATGCGGGCGAGCTCTTTTTCAAGACGGGCACTCTCCTGCGCCACATCAATGATGCCGGAAAGCGGCAATGCGACCGATGCGCCATCGATGACCAACTGTATCGAGCCCTTGGGCGGATCGCCCTCAAGCGCCGCCATGCTCTCGAGACGCGCCAGTTGAACGATCTGCTCGCGCTGGCTTTCGGCCCAATCTGGCATGCCTCCATCGTCGCGCAACAGAAGCGGAATTTTGGCCCCTGCCGGAACATTCATTTCCGCCCGCGCCGCGCGCACGCCAGAAACAAGCGCGATCACCCGGGCAATCTCGGTCGAGGCATCTTCATAGCTCAGCGCCGGATCATCCAATTGCGGCCATGGTGCAGTGATCAACGGCACTGGCCGGTCATCTTCAAGTCGGCTCCACAATTCCTCGGTGACGAACGGCATGAAGGGGTGCAGCAGACTGAGAATTTGCTCCAGAGCCCAGGCAGTGGTGGCGCGTGTTTCATTTTTATCCGCACCATCGGGACCATTTAGGACCGGCTTCGAGAATTCCAAATACCAATCGCAAAATACACCCCAGGCAAATTGGTAGACAGAATTGGACGCCTCGTTGAAACGATATTCTTCAAGCGCTTTGGCGGTGGCGGTGGCAGCACGCGCCGTCTCGCCGACGATCCAACGATTTACCGTGCCGGTGCAGCCAGCGGGATCAAACGCGGCGTCAAGGGCACAGCCATTGGCTTCGCAAAAGCGCGCTGCGTTCCACAGTTTGGTGGCGAAATTGCGATAGCCTTCGACGCGGCTCTCGGACAATTTGATATCGCGGCCCTGTGCTTCCATGGCAGCGAGGGTAAATCGGATGGCGTCGGCGCCGTATTTATCGATCAGTTCCAGTGGGTCGATGACGTTGCCCTTGCTCTTGGACATTTTCTGACCCTGCTCATCGCGTACCAGGGCGTGGATATAGACTGTGCTGAACGGCACATCATCCATGAAGTGCATGCCGAGCATAATCATCCGCGCGACCCAGAAAAAGATGATGTCGAACCCAGTGATCAAATCGTTATTGGGATAATAAGTGTCGAGCGCTTCAGTCTTTTCCGGCCAGCCGAGGGTGGAAAAGGGCCACAGGCCGGAAGAGAACCAAGTATCCAGCACATCCGAATCTTGTATCAGCTCCACCGCTTCGCCGTAATGCGTCGCCGCCTTCTCATGCGCTGCCGTTTCGTCCATGGCGACGAAGATCGTCTGGTCCGGGCCGTACCAAGCTGGAATGCGGTGGCCCCACCAAAGCTGGCGCGAAATGCACCAAGGCTGGATATTGCGCATCCATTCGAAATAGGTGTTTTCCCATTGCTTGGGTACGAACTTGATGCGCCCGGTCTCGACCGCCTCAATCGCCGGTTCGGCCAGCGTCGCAGCGTCCGCGAACCATTGATCGGTTAGCCAGGGTTCAACCACCACACCGGAACGGTCGCCATACGGAAGTGCATGGCGATGCGGTTCGATCTTCTCGACCAGGCCGAGAGCTTCCATATCTGCAACGACTTTCTTGCGCGCGGCATAACGGTCGAGGCCGCGATAGGCCTCCGGCACATTGTCATTCAGGCTGGCATCGGCATCGAATATGTTGATGAGTTCGAGATCATGCCGGCGGCCAACCTCGAAATCATTGAAATCATGTGCCGGCGTAATTTTGACCGCACCCGAGCCCTGCTCCGGATCGGCATACTCGTCTGCCACAATGATCAAACGGCGGCCGACCAGCGGCAATACGGCATGACCGCCAATGAGATTTTGCCAGCGCTCGTCCTCGGGGTGCACAGCAACGGCGGTATCTCCGAGCATGGTTTCAGGCCGCGTCGTTGCAACGGTAATAAATTTGCCGTCGCGGCCCTCAATGGGGTAGCGAAAATGCCAGAGATGCCCGTCGCTCTCGCGCGGCTCGACTTCAAGGTCGGAAATGGCGGTATGGAATTTGGGATCCCAATTAACGAGGCGCTTGTCACGGTAAATGAGGCCCTCTTCATGCAGCGCCACAAATACGGTGCGCACGGCATGTGACAGCCCTTCATCCATGGTGAAGCGGTCGCGCGACCAATCGGGCGAAGCGCCGAGGCGGCGTAATTGATTGGCGATCGTGCCGCCCGATTCACCTTTCCAGCGCCATACCCGTTCGACAAAGGCGTCTCGGCCAAGATCGCGGCGGTGAATGTTTTCTTCAGCGAGTTGGCGCTCGACAACCATTTGAGTGGCGATGCCGGCATGATCCATACCAGGTTGCCAAAGCGCATCGCGACCCAATTTGCGGCGATAGCGGGTGAGCACATCCTGCAGTGTGGAATTGAGCGCGTGGCCCATATGCAGGCTGCCCGTCACATTGGGTGGCGGCATCATCACACAGTAGGGCTCGGCGCCCGATTCGGGCGCGCAAGCGAATCGTCCCGCCTCTTCCCAGGCACGGTAAATTTTGCTTTCGATATCAGCAGGCAGATAAGTCTTGTCCAGCATTGCCGAACTCTTTCAAAATTATTTGGGTGGTTGGGCTACAAGGGTCTTCACGGGAGGTCGTCACGGCATGTCGCGGGCCAAGCCCGACCTAGATTCACACCGGATCGGAACGATGGATGATTCGATCAATTTCCCGTTGTACGAGTCGCTGCACCATTTGCGGAAGATGCTTGTCGAGCCATTCGCGCAGCATCGGCCGCAACATCTCCAAAACATGATCTTCAATCGTGCGGCCACCGGGCGTCACCTCCTGGGAATTCTGATCCGCCTGACCTGGCCCGACCTGAGTGGCGAGCGCTGCAAATGCGCCAGCGGCTGCACCTTCCGTGACAGTTTCCATCAGAGGTGAAGCAGGTTCGTCCGCTGTCGCGTCGGCCATGGTTGCCGGCGCTGAATCCGGTATTACTTCGCGCGCCGGTTCGCCCGCATCAATGGCAGGTTCGGGCTCGGGAGCAGGCGTCTCGGCAATTTCATCGCTGACAACATTACCCTGGGCATCAACTTCCTCGGTCAGTTCAAGCACTTCATCGCCCGCGGCGTCAGTCATCGGCGCCTCAGCCGTCTCCTCGATCGCATCAGCGCTCGCTGCGGGAGCGTCTTCCGTCGCTGCTTCGGCACCGGCTTCCGCCGCTGGAGCGCCCTCTTCCTCACCGTCCTCCGAAATAATTCGGCGAATGGAGGCGAGAATCTCCTCCATAGACGGTTCTTCTTGTGACGTTTCGTCGGCCATTTGATACCTGTCTCAAGTCAAACAATCATGTAATTTGAGGACTTTACGGCAAGGTGAATCAGATTGCCAGCACCTATGCCGGCATTTCATCAACCCTTTCGCACGCTAATCCGCCGAAAGTCCAAACCATTTGCCGCTGACTGCACGGTAATGGGCATCGGCGTCGTAGCGTACAACCGACAATCCGAGCGCTTCAGCCGTAAGTTCGCCGACGGTTGATCTTACCCAATAGCTCGAAACAACCGCGTCACGCTCTGCACCGACAAGATTTACCCGGGCCGTAAACAATTCCTGCTCGGCATCAAGCACGTCGAGCGTGGTGCGTAAGCCGACAAGAACCTCCTGCTCCACGCCCTCAAGCGCCAATTCGGCGGCGCGCACTTGAGATTCAAAGGCCGCAATCTTTGCGCGCGCGGTTATCAATGCTTCCCACGCGCGCGTGACTTCTTCCAATACGGCGCGGCGTGCTTCTTCAAACTCGAGCCGGCGCTGGCTGGCGATTTGTTTGCTGCGTCGGACCGACGCATGCTCGGCACCCGACTGATAGAGTGGGACCGTGACAATCGCCGAGAGAGAGAGTGAATCGGCCCGCTCGGTCACGGAAGAGACATCATATTGCCGATCATAGCCGCCGCGCAGTGACACTTGCGGTAATAAATCGGAGAGCGCAATGTCGATATCGTCACGCGCCGACCGTTCGGCGAAATCAGCACCAATGATGGAAGGGTTTGCAACGTTGGCGATCTGTAGGGCTTCGCTCTCGCTTGACGACACACCGGCCAGCGACGCCGGCCAACCCAACCGACCCGGCAAATCACCAATTATCTGACGATAGGTGGCGCGTGCGGAAATTAAGTTGCCCTCGGCGCCAATACGATCGGCTTTTGCCTGGGCCACGCGCGCTTCGGCCTGGGCGACATCGGTACGTGTTACTTCACCGACTTCGAAGCGATCTCGCGCGGCCTGATGCTGGCGCGCCACGACACGCTCATTATGACGGTTGAGTTCGACCACGGACTGGGTACGCAACACATCCATGTAGGCGGTAACGGCATCAAGCAGGACGCCCTGCTCAGTCTGTGCCAAGGCGGCGCGCCCAGCGTCGACCAAATTCTTGGCCGAGCGCGTTTCCGCGCTGGTGCGGCCACCGCGGTAAAGCGGTTCGGTAACGCTCAGGGAAAATGAGCGCGGCCTAAGAGAGCTTTCGGTTTTCGTGGTGAAGCCACCGGTAACGGTCGTCGTCTCGGTTTCCGAGAACCCAAAATCGCCATCGATTTGCACCGTCGGACGCCAACCGGATTGCGCGCTTGCCACGCCCTCATCGGTGGCGCGGAGTTCCGCCCGCTCGGCCAGCAGGGTGGGATTGTTCTGGTAGGCGCTGATTAACGCCTCGTCGAGACTTTCGGCGAACGCAGCGGAACTTGCCAATGTCATGGCGAATCCGACAGCAAGGCCTGTGGCCGCGCCGAAAATCGTACGCCGCTCGGCCCGGTTCATCAAAACTGAAATGCCGTCTCGGTCCGGATGCCGGGCAAAGAAGGAACCGAAGCATCGCATACCACCCGGTGAGAAAGTTCGCCGCGCAACTTGACCCAAAGAGTCGCCCGGCCGATCGCCTCGCCGGGACCACGCAGCACGGCAACCATGCGCCCGCCTTCGGCCAATTGGTCCATCACCACGGGCGGCACATGGGGAATGCCACCGCTGAACAGGATGACGTCATAAGGACCCTGGCGAGAATAACCCTCCGCCAAATTACCCGAGACCACGATGACATTATCGGCACCAATATCGCTCAAGGTTTGGCTGGCCGCATCGGCAAGGGTGCTGTCCGCTTCGAGGCCGACCACAGTCCCGGCAAGCCGGCCAAGGACCGCGGACGAATAGCCTGTCGCGCAACCGATATCCAAGGCGACATCCTCTTCCGTCACGGTTGCTGCCTGCAATAGACGGGCAAGCACCAGCGGTTCCATCAAATAGCGCCCCGGCGCAACCAACAGATCCTCATCCACATAGGCAACGCTGGAGAACTGCTTGGGCACAAAACGCTCGCGCGGTACATCGTCCATGGCATCGATAAGGCGCCAATTCGTCACCTTGTTGGTGCGCAATTGGCTTTCCACCATATTGTGCCGAACGGCAGCATAATCCATCATTCAATCTAAATCCGCGCTATATCCGTGCCGCCACGCGCAGCGATGGCGCACAAGAAGCGGCTTCTTGAGTCTAAGACGGGCGCATCATATATCCGGGTCGAGGCGCTTGACAACGTCATGTCGAGAGGCTGGCGAGGCGGTTCGGTTGACCGTCACCCGCGCCATACCGTATATGGG
>JAPYQV010000207.1 GCA_029937205.1 Alphaproteobacteria bacterium | reverse complement strand
GATATACCGGCGCCGCTGTCACTGACGGATATACAGGTGCTGTTGCTGTCATGATTATCGGCCAGCGTGACGCTGATGCGGCGTTTCAGGCTGGCGCCTTCATCGGCCGCATTATCCAGTATGGCGTCATGCGCATTGCCGAGCAGATTGACCAGAACCTGCTCCAGACGTATCGGGTGGCCCATGACGGCATGCGCGTGATCGGGAATATCCGAAACGATCTCGATGTTTTCCAGGCGGTATTGCTCAAGCACCATATCGACCGCATGGCGCACGCACGTCGCCGGATCCATGAGGCTCGGCTCGAGCGCATCGCGCCGCCCGAAGATGCGCAGGTGGCCAATGATATCGGCCATGCGCTGGCATTGCTCCGAGACGATCTGAAAATGCTCACGCTCGGTCTCGGCGTCCAGCGTGCCCGCATCCATTTCCATCAGGCAGCGGTCCGCCGCCAGGCGGATAATGTAGAGCGGCTGATTCAATTCGTGCGCCATGCCGGCGGCCATCTGCCCCAGGGTGGCAAGCTTCGAGGTTTGAATGAGCTGCGCTTCGACCTGTTTGCGCTCGGAAATATCCTCGGTAATGGAGAGAAAATGCGTCACTTCGTTATCATCGTCACGAATTACGCTGGTCATTTCGCGGCACCAGTAAGCGCTGCCGTCATCGCGTTGCAGTTGGAACTCACGCCGGGCCGAGCCACTGTCCTCGGCTTCGCGCAGAATTTGTTCGGAATCCTGCGGCGGCTTGGCGCCCTGGCTCCAGGCGAACAGGTCGCCGCCGAGATAATCATCCGCGTTCAACCCGGTAATCTCAGCAAACCGGGAATTCACATATTCCACCGTGCCGTCCGGTCCGGCGATGATCACGGCGTGCGGGCTTTGTTCGACGGCGCTGGAGATCTTGTGCAATTGGCGCTCCGCCGCGACGCGCCCAGTGATATCGAGCGACACCGTGACCACATTACGCACGCTGCCATCCTGATCGCGCAACGGCGAGCGGGTGGTAAAGAAAGTGCGCGAGTCGCCGGACATATCGTCGAACCCAACTTCGACCGCGGCGATTGTCTCGCCGCTTTCAAAGACCTGCTTATCGATCTCGCCACTGCGCTGGCCGAAGGCTTCTCCCATGAGATCGCCAACGCTCTTCCCCACCGCGTCTTCCGGCGCCATGCGGAGTGTTTCGGCGAGCTTGCGATTGACAAATTCAAAGTTGGAATCGCCGTCCGTCGCGCTGATCAGGGCGGGAACCGTATCGATCACCAGGCGCAGCATTTCCTCGCTCTGGCGTAGTGCCTGGTCGCCGAGGCGGGTGTTCTTCTCCAGCTTCTGCTGCATTTGCGTGCCGCGCTTTTGCAAATCGAGCTAGTGCCGTCTGAGACGCAGCAGATTCCTGAGACGCGTGCCAAATTCGCGCGCATCCACCGGGCTAGTAATAAAATCGGTGGCGCCGGCATCGAGTGCGCGGTAGCGGAAGGATTTGTCCTCGTAGGCGGTGACGATAATGACCGGCACATCCTCGCAGCCCTTTTGAGCGCGAAACGCGGCGGTAAAAGAAGCGCCATTCATCGTCCCCATCTGGAAATCACTGATGACGATGTCGGGGATATTCTCCTTGGTCCACTCGAGCGCCTTGATCGGGTCGGCGAAGCTCTGCACGTCGGCACCGGGCACGAGCGAGGCCGCGAGGCGCGAAATAGATCCGCCGGTTGGTGATCTGATCGTCGACGATGGCGATTAGAGCCATAGGGTTCCGTCCTGCCTAGCCATATCCCCGCGCCTGGCGGCGGGTGGCATAATAATCCCGTTGATAGGTATCGCGGAACGAGCGCGGCCGCACTTTCGAGGCCCATTCGAGGAGCGCGACATTGTCCTTCAGGGCGCCCTCACGCGCCGCCAGAATGGTCTCGACCTCGGCTTCCGACATCATCTCGACCATCACGGCGAGACCGTCGCAATCGCTGACATGCGGCAGGATGCGCCGCACCAGACGTTTTCCCTGGCGCGCCTGGTCTTCGCCGAGACGCTTGGCGCTGGTAAGTTTGCCCAAATAGATGGCGTCGACGATGGCGCGGTCGTGCTCGCAATTCAGGTGTTCGACCTGCACTCTGCCGAGGATGCGTTCGAGCAGCGGGTGGAGCGTCTCTTCCTCGTAACGGAAATGCGGTCCGGTGTGATTGCAAAATTGGCTGAACAGTTTCGAAGCACCCTTCAGATTGCACGTTTCGAAAGCGTTGATCAGCCCGAGCAGAATGTCGCGCAGTTCGCGGTGCTCCTCATGGGAGACTTCGCGAAAGCGCAAATGCGCAGGAGTTTCCCCCGTGCCGCCCGCCCTGATTTTGCCGTTTGTCTTTTTGGCCATATTATTCGCCATGGTTTCGCCACCGGCGCTACGTGTAAACATCTTTATAGGCCACTTGTCCAGTCAGCCCGGTTTTGTTTTAGTATTGCCCCGGTCTTGTTTCGGTATTCCAAAGAGTTTGTAAGGAGAAAATTGATGACCGCCTGTATTGTCGGCTGGAGCCACACGCCGTTTGGTAAGCATGAAAATGAGGATGTCGAATCGCTGATCGTTCAGGCGGCGCGGGGCGCGCTGGAAGATTCGGGCCTGGAAGCCAAGGATATCGACGAGATATTTGTCGGCCACTGCAATGCCGGCTTCTCGCGCCAGGAGTTTACCGCCTCGCTTGCCTTGCAAGCCGATGATGCCTTCCGCTTTGTGCCGGCCACGCGGGTCGAGAATGCTTGCGCCACGGGCAGCGCCGCCATCCATCAGGGCATCAATTCGATCGAAGCCAAACGCGCGCGTTTCGTGTTGGTGGTCGGCGTCGAGAAGATGACCGACACGCGCGGCCCGGCGATCGGCGAAAATCTTCTAAGAGCGTCCTATGTTAAGGAGGAGGCCGATATCGAGGGTGGATTTGCCGGCGTATTCGGCACCATTGCCGAGAATTATTTTCAGCGCCACGGCGATCAAAGCGACGCCTTGGCCAAGATCGCGGCCAAGAACCACAAGAACGGCGCGCGCAACCCGCTGGCGCAAATCCAAAAAGATCTGGGCTATGATTTCTGCCGCAATGTCTCGGACAAGAACCCGCTTGTCGCCGGCGGCCCGCTCAAGCGCACCGATTGCTCGCTGGTCTCCGACGGCGCCGCCGCCGTGATATTGAGCGATGTGGAAAGCGCGCTCGCCATGGAGAAGGCGGTGATCTTCCGCGCCGCCGTGCACGTCAATGATTTCCTGCCCATGAGCCGGCGCGATATTCTGCTCTTCGACGGCTGCGAGAAGGCCTGGGGCAAGGCCCTGAGCGCATCCGGCCTTACCCTCGACGATCTCGATTTCGTCGAAACCCACGACTGCTTTACCATCGCCGAATTGCTCGAATACGAAGCCATGGGCCTAACGAAGCGCGGCGAGGGTGCGCGCGCCATTCACGAGGGCTGGACCGAGATGGACGGCAAACTGCCGATCAACCCGTCGGGCGGCCTAAAATCCAAAGGCCACCCGATCGGCGCCACCGGCGTCTCCATGCATGTGCTGAGCGCCAAACAACTCACCGGCACGGCCGGCGGCATCCAGGTCAAGGACGCCAAAATGGCCGGCATCTTCAACATGGGCGGAACGGCGGTGGCAAATTTCTGCTCGATCCTGGAGCCGCTGCGCTAGGCATCACACCCATCCTTCACGCTCAAAATCCTCTCCCTCAAGTGCGGAGGGTACAGCTATATTCTTGTTGACACTTGCTCAAACTTTGGCTCGGAGGGTGTGACGGCGTATTCTGGATATCAACGATTTTATTGATCTAATAATAGCTAGATTGGCTGGTGGGCTGGCTCGGTTTACTCAATATTGGGTAAAATTGTTTTCAGACCATGCAACTGTTGCAACACTGCCAACACCCAATGAACCAAATGGAACGTCAAACGATCTAAGTGAAACCATTGGGACTTCGCGACAACTTATTCATAGAACAGGTCCTCAATAGTCCAACCTGCTAGTCCTTTCACATTATCGCTACCCAAATTACTTCCACGGCCTAAATTGGCATCTCAAATTTAAAATTGTTTGAACCTCGCACTCCGCACAAGTGCGAGATGAATTCGGCGGAAGATCATTTATCGGCTTGCGTCATGGTGCGCCCGGGGCGGTGCTCATAAATATGACCGACCATGCCACAGCCTCTGCCGCTTGTGGCCATGGAGCGTGCATCGGCATCGGTCTCGGAGACCTGATGTTCCGGGCGCGACAGCATCTCCTTTTCAACCTCTGCCAAGCGCTCCATCTCTTCTATCAGTTTGGCTATCTTCTTATTCAGATGTTTGATCTTCGTCGTCCGCGCCAAGCACGAATCCTGTCTGTCGGCGCTATCCATCAGCTATAGGGGCGGAACCGCCCGATCTCATGGCACCTCGCAGGCCTCTGGACGCGAGGCGCGCGCTTCCTCGAGCAGCCAGTCGCGGAAGGCTGCGACCGTACAATCACATCCGCCCGCATCAGGCTCTGAACCTGAAGGTTGTTGGTTCAAATCCTACCCCCGCAACCACTTTTTACCAATTTATATCAATGTTTTACCGGACTTCCCACAGACTAGGAAATTTTCAAATGTCCCTAGTCACCGCGTAGGGACGAACTCGGGACGAACCGGAAAGCAATATCCAGCAACATATTTACACCTATAATTCGGCTTCAGCGGGCTTTGTGGGATGTTTTAGCTCGAAGGAACAGGACCGGACACAGAACAGGTGAATTCAACTGGGAGGATAGAAATGCTTAGGCAACTCCCAATATCCAACCTTCCACTTGGGCCGCCGTCTTCTCGGCTGTCGTCAGAGAGGGATTGAGGAACGCGTCCAGGTCGCCTTCCCGGTCCTGGCGTGAAAGCCAAGCGGCAATGCAATAAGCGTCGTGTTGGTCTCCCGCCCGCTCCTCACGAGCATATCCTCGGCTCCACAGCGCCGGATATACCTCTGAAACAACTGATCGCCCTTCGGGAATATCCCAGCCGTCGAAGGGCCAGAAATGCACTTTGTTGCCAGCCCGCAGCCGTATAAAGCGCAGCCAGGGAATTCCGGCGTGGGTGGATTTAGCCGCCTGCCCCTGCACGTCGAAATGAAAGACTGACTTCGCCGCGCCGGCCCGTTCTTCTGTCAACCGTCTCCAGCGTGAATTACCCATGCGCGACGCTCCGTCACCCGCCACGCCATCGCGAACAAACTGCACATAGGTATTGTCCTCGTCGGTGGGCCAGTGGCGCTGAAAATCATCGAGAAACGTGGGCCAACTGGGTTCCAGTTCGTGAGCCTCGAAGTAACGCAGCGGAAACGAAAAACCGTGGTCGATGCCGACCAGTGTCGGCGCATATTCCGAAAGGCGCTCGACTAGCCAGTGGGCTACGCCCTTGCGGGTCCAGTACTTCCGAGGGCCAGGCGGTGGAAGCACCTCCACGGGTGGCGTGTCGCCCTGAGCCAAATAGACCCGAAGGCCCTTGAGGCTGGCGGTCGGTGTCTGCGCACCGGAATAGTCAATGCCGATGTATCTGTTAAAAATGCCCGCCATCGTTCCTTACTCACTACGATTCTCACGCCACGAGGCCACAAGAGGTATGAAGCCGGGTTGAGTGATAGTTCCGACGACCACGTCAACGCACTCTCGACAGACGTGTTCGGGAATTGGTGAGTCGTGTACGCC
>JAPYQV010000206.1 GCA_029937205.1 Alphaproteobacteria bacterium | reverse complement strand
GAAGAGAAGGGCCTGTTGATGATCCATACCGGCAAGGGCAAGGGTAAATCGACGGCGGCTTTTGGACTCGCCGTGCGCGCTATGGGCAACGACATGCGGGTCGGCGTGGTGCAGTTCGTCAAAGGCAAATGGCAAACCGGCGAGCGCGCCATTCTCGAGCATTTTCCCGAGCGCGTGACCATCCGCACCATGGGCGAAGGCTTTACCTGGGATACTCAGGACCGCCAGCGCGATATTGCGGCGGCCAAAGCCGCCTGGCAGGCGGCGCAGGAAATGATGGCCGATGAGAGTTACGATTTGATCGTCCTCGACGAGCTCAACATTGTACTGCGCTACGATTATTTGCCCTTGTCCGAAATTGTCGCGGCGCTGCAGGCGCGGCGCGAAGGCCTCCACATCATGGTCACCGGGCGCAACGCCAAGGAGGCGCTGATTGAGGCCGCCGATATGGTGACCGAAATGAGCGAGATCAAACATCACTTTAAGGCCGGCGTGAAAGCGCAGACCGGCATCGAATTCTGAGGCAGTGATCGTGGCGCGCACGGCATCTCTCATGCTCCAGGGCACCGGCTCCCATGTCGGCAAGTCGTTGTTGGTGGCGGGCCTCTGTCGCGCCTATCGTAATCGTGGTCTCAACGTGCGGCCGTTCAAGTCGCAGAATATGTCGAACAATGCGGCGGTGACGGAGAGCGGTGCCGAGATCGGCCGCGCCCAGGCCTTGCAGGCGCGCGCCGCCGGCGTAACGCCAAGTACGGATATGAATCCGGTGCTGCTTAAGCCGGAAAGCGAAACCGGCGCCCAGGTGATTGTGCAGGGCAAGGTGAGCGGTCATGCGGATGCGCGCGCCTATCATGCGCTGAAACCGCGCCTCATGCCCGCCGTGCTGGAGAGTTTCGAGCGCCTTTCAGCGCAAGCCGATATCGTGCTGGTCGAAGGCGCGGGCAGCTCGGCGGAGGTTAATTTGCGCCACGGCGATATCGCCAATATGGGCTTTGCTCTGGCCGCCCAGGTGCCGGTGTTGTTGGTCGGTGATATCGAGCGCGGCGGCGTTATCGCCAGCCTGATCGGCACCGTCCACTTGCTGGAAACCGAAGAGCGCGCCCTAATCAAAGGCTGCGTGATCAACAAATTTCGCGGTGACCCAAGCTTGTTTGACGATGCCATTCCGGTGATCGAGCACGGTATCGGCGCACCCTGCCTCGGTATCGTGCCCTACTTTGCTGCAGCAGGTCTGCTGCCGGCGGAAGATGCCGTGAGCTTGGATAGTGCGGGAACAAGTCTCGCAACCGATATTGAACGCCCAATTCACATTGCCGTGCCGCGCTTGCCGCGCATTGCCAATTTCGACGATCTCGATCCGCTGCGCGCCGAGCCCGATGTCAATTTGGTCATTGTCGAGCCCGGCCGGGCGTTGCCGGGCGATGCGGATTTGGTGTTGCTGCCGGGCTCCAAATCGACGCGCGCCGATTTGGCGGAACTGCGGACGCAAGGCTGGGATATCGATATTCAAGCCCATCTCCGGCGTGGCGGTAGCCTGCTCGGCCTCTGCGGCGGCTATCAAATGCTCGGCCACAGGATTGCCGATCCCGATGGCGTGGAGGGTGCTGCGGGAAGTTCCAAGGGGCTTGGTGTGCTTGATGTGGAGACTGTGCTAACCGGTGATAAACGCCTCGAAGCGGTGAGCGGGCGCGAGTTGGCGAGCGGCGAAGACGTGCACGGCTATGAGATGCATATGGGTGCAACCGAAGGGCCGGATACGGCGCGGCCGATGCTCGAACTTGCCCATGGCAAGGAAGGCGCGTGCTCAGCCGACGGCAAGGTGTCGGGCAGCTATGTCCATGGCCTGTTCGCCGCCGACGGGTTTCGCCACGCCTTTCTCAGCCGTCTTGCCACGCGCGGGCGGTCGCCCCTGGTCTGGGAATCCAGCATTGATGAAACACTCGATGGCTTGGCCCGGCATCTCGAAGATGCACTCGATCTGGATCGGATATTGGAGATTGCCCGTGCCGCCTAGATCGCATTCAGAGCGCTTGCAGCAACAGGGCGATCAATGCCACCAGCGCGCTGGCGAGAAAACAGGCGATGGCGAACAGCGCCAGCATGCGGCGCATGTCCGTGATTGTCGCCCGCGCCCGCCTGTCGCCGAGCCAGGCCGCTTTGGACACGCCGCCGGCGTAGCGCACCGGGCCGATCAAGGCCAAATCGAGCGCCCCGGCGCTCGCCGCTTCCGGCCAACCGGCATTGGGCGAAGCATGCTTGCCGGCATCGCGCAGCATGGTGCGAAACGATTTGAAGGGCGCGGCGTGGGGTACGAAGAAGGCGGCCGATACAATCAGCAGCCCGGCGAGGCGCGCCGGCAGCCAATTGAGCGCATCGTCGAGGCGCGCGGCGACCATGCCGAAGGCGGCGTAACGCTCACTCTTGTGGCCGATCATGCTGTCCATGGTGTTGACCGCCTTATAGGCCATCAGGCCGGGCAGACCGAGCAGAAGATACCAGAAGATCGGCGCGACAATTCCGTCGGAATAGCTTTCGGCGCAACTCTCGATGGCGGCGCGGGCGATACCATGTTCATCGAGATCCTTGGTCTCGCGCCCGACAATGCGGGCGACGGCCTGGCGGCCTCCGGCCACACCGTCATGCCTGAGGGCTCGGATAACCCGGAGCGTGTGGCTAATCATGCCGCGCTGGGCGACGAGCAGGGATATCAGCGCCAACTCCGCCAGCCAGCCATAAGGCAAGGCGCCGAGATAATTGGCGACCGCCCATCCTGCCAGGGCGAAGACCCCAACCACCGCAATGACGGCCAACAGGCCGCGCACAACCCGTTCGCCAGCGCTGCGTTTGGCGCGATTGAGGCGAGCGTCGAGAAATGCGGTGACGCCTCCCATCAGGCGCACCGGGTGGGGCAGCCAGCGCGGATCACCGATCAGCCAATCGATTCCGAGGGCCAGCAGCAGCATGATAGCGCCGCCGGGCCCGGCGGCCCAATCGAGTCCGGCGAGTGCCGGCAATTGCCATATGCCCCATATATCTTGTGCGAATTCCACGAGCTGAGCATGGGTGCGCGAAACCAAACCGTCAACGCAACAAAGAAAAGAGCCATATCATGAATCCACCCGCCATTCTGTTATGCGGCCACGGCAGCCGCGATGTGGAGGCGGTCAGCGAGTTCGAAGCGTTGGCCGGCCATATTTCGCGCCATCTGCCGGAGCGCAAAGTCATGCATGGCTTTCTCGAATTCGCGCGGCCGACCATCGGCGAGCGGCTCGATGATCTGCGCGCCGGCGGCGCCACGGACATCCTTGCCGTGCCCGGCATGCTGTTTGCTGCCGGCCATGCCAAGAATGATATCCCCTCGGTGCTCAATGACTATGCCGCCAAGTATGACGGCTTCTCCATTCGTTATGGCCGAGAGCTGGCGGTGGATCTTAAATTGCTGACGGCGGCGCGCGAACGCATCGCCGCGGCCGAAGTGGAAGCCGGCGATAGCATTTCCCGTGCCGAAACAATGCTCGTGGTCGTCGGCCGCGGCACCAACGATCCGGACGCCAATTCCAATGTCTCCAAGGTCGCCCGCATGTTGTGGGAGGGCATGGGATTTGGCTGGACGGAGACGTGCTATTCCGGCGTCACACAGCCACTCGTTGCCGATGCGCTCGAACGCGTCGTCCGCCTCGGCTTCCGCCGCATCATCGTATTTCCCTATTTTCTCTTTACCGGGATTTTGGTGAAGCGCATCTACAGCGCCGCCGATGCCCTGGTCGAGGCTCATCCCGACATAGAAGTTATCAAGGCAGGCTATCTCAACGACCATCCGCTGGTGATCGACGCCTTTCTCGAACGTCTCGAAGAAATACCCAACGGCGAAAATCTGATGAACTGCCAATTGTGCAAATATCGCGAACAGATTATCGGCTATGAGAAGGACCAGGGCGCGGCGCAAGTCGGCCATCACCATCATGTCGAAGGCATCGGCACCGATGCCGACCATGGCCATGGCCACCACCATGACCATGACTGACTATGTGCGTGATCCGACGGAGATCACGCGGCTTTCATTTGCCGCGATCCGGCGCGAAGCCGATCTCTCAGGTATGCCGGAGGATATTGTGCCAATGGCGCTCAGGATGATCCATGCCTGCGGCATGGTCGATCTGCCTGACGATCTTGCCTATTCAGCCGGCGCCGGTGACGCGGGCCGCGCCGCCCTGGCTGCCGGTGCGCCGGTGCTCTGCGATGTGGAGATGGTCGCGCGCGGTATCGCCGCCCGCCGCCTGCCGGCGAACAGTAAGGTGATCTGCATGCTGGGTGAGGAAGGCGTGGCGGAAAAGGCGCAGGCTTCGGGCTCCACCCGGACGGCGGCAGCGGTCGAGCTGTGGCAACCGATGCTGGGCGGTGCCATCGTCGCGATCGGCAATGCGCCGACGGCGCTCTATCGCCTGTTGGAAATTCTGGATGAGCAAGCATCTCGGCCCGCCCTGGTAATTGCCACACCGCCCGGGTTTATCGGCGCGGCAGAATCAAAGGAAGCGCTGATCGCAAACGAATTTGGTGTGCCTTATGTTGCGCTGCGCGGCCGGCGCGGCGGCAGTGCGCTCGCCGCCGCCGCCGTCAATGCGCTGGCATTGAGAGAGGAAGCCGCATGAGCTCGGAAACTCCGTGGCTGACAGTTGTCGGCATCGGCGAGGACGGCATCGACGCTTTGCCAGCAACGGCTCGAGCCCTGGTGGAAGGTGCCGAAGTGCTGCTCGGCGGCGCGCGCCACCTCGCCATGATCCCGGAAAATGGTGCCGAGCGCCTGACCTGGCGCATTCCGCTCATTGACAGCATGGCCGACGTCGAAGCCCACCGAGGGAAACGCGTCGTCGTCATGGCGACCGGCGATCCCCTGCACTACGGTATCGCCGTCACTCTGGCGCGGCATTTCCCGCGCGACGAAATGCTTATCCTGCCGAGCGCCGGGGCGCTCAGCCTGACCTGCGCGCGTTTGGGGTGGCCGGTGGCGACCGTCGAATGCCTGACCCTGCATGGCCGACCGCTCGAAACATTGCGCGCCTATCTGGCGCCGGAGCACAGGCTGGTGATTCTCTCCCAGGATGGCGCGACGCCTGCCGCCGTCGCGGCGGAACTTTGCGCCGCCGGCTATGGCGACAGCGAGATCACCGTGTTCGAGCATATGGGCGGCGACAAGGAACGCTGCCTGGAAGGCCGGGCGGACAATTGGCCCGAGCAGGAAATCGCCGATCTCAACACCATTGCCGTCAACTGCCGTGGCGGCAGCCGGGCCAAGCGCTATTTCGGCGCGCCAGGCCTGCGCGACCGCGCATTCGAAAATGACGGCCAATTGACCAAGCGCGAAATCCGCGCCTTGACGCTGAGCGCCCTGGCGCCGTCACCGGGCGCGCTGCTGTGGGATGTTGGCGCCGGTGCCGGGTCCGTTGCCATTGAATGGATGCTGGGCGCGCGTGGCGCCGAGGCGATCGCAATCGAACGCGACGCGGCGCGCATCGCCCGCATCGCCCGCAATGCGGCGGCGCTCGGTGTGCCCGACCTGAAGCCGGTGCATGGCGACGCGCCCGACGCGACGGAATTGCTGCCCCAGCCCAACGCCATCTTCATCGGTGGCGGCCTGGCTGTGCCGGGTATGGTCGAGACCTGCTGGGCACGCCTCAAACCGGGCGGGCGGCTGGTTGCCAACGCGGTCAGTCTGGACAGCGAGGCTC
>JAPYQV010000205.1 GCA_029937205.1 Alphaproteobacteria bacterium | reverse complement strand
TCTCCCAATTCTCGAAAATACCGGTGAACTCCGGATAGCGCTGCCGATTGTTATATTGCGCGTCCAGCTCTGCCTGATTGTAATCCCGGTAGACGATGTCCGTGGCCACTTTCTTCCCCTTAATTCATTTCGCCCTTGCGCCAGGCTTTGATGTATTTTTTACAGTGTTCGTCCTTGCCGAGCAGCATATCCTCGGCCAGACGATAGCCGTGCGACTCCCGGTCCGTGGCGAAGATATCCGCCGGCGAATATTGCACCGGATCGATGATGCCGCCATCGGCGCCCGCTTCGACCGCCAACGTTACGAACGCGCCATTAACGATCTTACGCCCGGGAATGCCGAACGATACGTTGCTCATGCCGCCGGTGATGTGAATTTCCGGCCCGTACTTAGCGCGGATATCACGGATGGCACCCAGGCAATGAAGGCCAAACTCCTTATCCACGGAAATCGGAAATACCAACGGGTCGACATGGATATGGTTGATCGCAATACCTTTTTCGAGGGCGGCATCGACCATGCGCGAAGCGTTGGCAACGCGCTCGGACGTTCCCGCCGGCATGCCCTTTTCGCCCGCCGCGGTGACCACCACTTGGGCATTGTGTTCGATCACCATATCGAGCGCTTCAAGACGCTCCAAGGAAGCTGAATTCAATATCGGGGAAGATTTCAAACTGTCGTAGGCTTCAAGTCCGGCGCGGATCACGTTGACATCGGATGAATCCACGGAAATCGGCAACGGGCTCAATTTCTGAACCGCGCCGACCAGCCATGTCATGGCCGCTTTTTGCTCTTCCGTCTTGAGCGAGGATTCATCGACATTGATATCGAGAAATGTCGCGCCGGTTTGCGCCTGGTGATGGGCCATGGCGTGAATGTAAGCGAGGCCGTTCTCGGCCTCTTCGCCGGCGCCGTGCATGGCCGCGGCCAGGGCGATCTTCACATGCTTGACCCGTCCTTCATCGTAGTCCTGGGTGCTTTTGATCGCGTCGGGAATGATCAAATGCTGGGCCGACCCATCAACCGCCGTATAGAGGATGACATCCACATCATCGACGACGTCAATCCGCTTGCCCTTGCGCAGTAAGGAGCGCGTGGTGTGGATATTCTCTCCGATGGTGATGTAGCTAGCGGGATGGTTGAGGATCGAATTCATGGAGTTTTCCTTATTATTAATTGAGCCTTTCGGGATTATTAATTGAGCCTTTCAGGCATTGGCTTGAACTGACAGCCATCGACAAACAGCTCAAAAAAATCGGCGCTCGTCTCGAGTTCGATGTGTTCGATCTCGCACACCAGTTTTTCCAGCGCGCGGCGCTTCGAACGCGACAGCAAAATGTCCCGCGCACCACGCAATGATGTATTGCCGGCGCGCACCACGCGCGCTTCCGGCACCGGCGCGAGCAAGCCAATTTCCGCCGCGCTGGCGATATCCACATGATGGGCAAAGCCACCGGCAAGGTAGAGCCGATCGATATCGCCCGGATCGATGCCGAGCGTTCGCATGACGATCAGCTGGCCGCAATAATTTGCCGCCTTGGCCTGGCCGAGATTGCTGGCATCTTCCTTGGAGAAAGTGATGCCGTGGCTCGGCACGAGCATCAGCTCGAACAGCCTTTTATCGACTGTAAAAACGCCCTTTGCGGTCATCAAGTCGTGGCGGCGAAGTTCGGCCAGAAGATCGATCAGGCCGGAGCCGCACAGGCCTTCGGGCGAGACCTCGCCAATGGTTTCGTAGCGAACGTCAGCGCCGCCCTCGCCAAGGCTGATCTTTTCGATGGCGCCGTCATAGGCCGGCATGCCGTATTTCACCAGGCCGCCTTCGAAGGCCGGACCGGCCGGGCAGGATGCCACCATCATGCGCCCCCGGTGGCGCAGAAACACTTCCGTATTGGTGCCCATATCGACCAGCATGATGGTCTCAGCTCCGTCAGCCGAAATATCAAGCGCCGTCAATCCGGCGGCCAAATCGCCGCCCACATGGCTGGCGATAAGCGGCAGGCCATAGACCCTCGCACGCGGGTTGGCGAGCAGGCCCAATGACCGGGCGTTCTCGATGAGCGCCGTGCCGCTCCGTATTCCCGCCGTCGCTTCGCTTTCCATCAGGGATTTATAAGGTTTCTGCCCGACCGTCTGAACATCGATCTTAAACAGGATTTCGCGCATGGTGGTATTGGCGGCAATGGTTATTTCGTAAATCTCGTGGCGCGAGAATTGCAGCTCGCGGCAAAATTCCAAGATCTCCCGATTGATGGCGGCGCAGACGGCGCGTTGAAGTTCGCCGCTGCCGTCGGCGCCATCAAAGGAGATGCGGTGCATGATATCGCTGCCGCCGAAGCGCTGCGGGTTTTCGAAGCTGCAGGTCCGCATTCCCTGCCCGTTCTGCAAGTCAATCAGCTCCATCGCCACCGTCGTGGTGCCGAGGTCGATCGCCAAGCCAAATAAGTGACCGCGAAAGGAGCCGACTTCCTCGTCCTCGTAATACACCTTACCGCCGCGCTCCTGCACGGCTGTATCCAAGGTTTGATTTTCCGTCACCGGGCTGGAGGTGAGAATTTTAGGGCGGCGGCGCAACGCGGCGAACTCAATGTCCTCCGCGTCAGAGATCACCTCGGCCTGGCAGGCGAGGCGAAAATCGCCGCGCAAAAAGGACTCCGCCTCGTTCGGCGGCGACAGCGACGCCATGCCTTTGCGGATTTCAACCACGCATTCATGGCAACGGCCATTGCGTTGGCAGGAGGTTGGCACCTCGACCGACAATTCATCCGCATATTCAAATATTGTGCGCCCGGCCACCAATTCACGTACGGCACGGTCGTGCGTGATGCTGCTCAATCGGTTTTCTTCCGCCGTGATTCCGCCCGGCGCCGCACCGCATCGGCACGAATCTGGCTCACCTTCTTTTTCGCCCTGGCATGGGCCAGGGGGTTAGATTCCCAGGCGCTGCTGTAATCGAATTTGCCATCATGCCCACAGGCCAGCACGCCGTCCGCATCCGGCTTTTGTTGGTTGCGGCAACGGAATTCGGCGGTACAGCGGTCCTTGCGATCGCGGTAGGGGCAGCGGGTTTTGGAAACGGTCTCGGCATGGGACACCATATCCGTAAAAATTTCGGAGATGCGGTCCATGCGCTCCTGGATATCTTTCGGGTCGATCTTGGCCATATCGTTTCGCTCCCCGCTCAGGTTGATGCGCCAGCGAGTTTCTTGGCCAATTCAACGCAGGCAAGCGCGTCCTTGCCGTAGCCGTCGGCGCCCATATCGTCGGCGAACTCCTGCGTGACCGGGGCGCCGCCCACCATGACCATTACATCGTCGCGCACATCGGCATCGATAAAGGCCTCAATCGACTTGCCCATATTGGGCATGGTCGTCGTTAACAGGGCCGACATGCCGACAATTTGCGGCGCATGCTCTTCAATGGCGTCGATGAAATCATCATCCGACGTATCGACGCCTAAATCCACCACTTCAAAGCCGGACCCGCGCAGCATCATGATGCACAGGTTCTTGCCGATATCGTGCAAATCACCTTTCACCGTGCCCATGAGCACTTTGGCGATCGGCTTAACGCCGGAATCTGAAAGGATCGGCTCGATATATTTCATGCCGGCCTTCATGGCGCGCGCGCAGGCCAGCACTTCCGGCACGAAAATCATTGCTTCGCGAAACTTGATGCCGACAATTCCCATGCCGGCGATCAAGCCGTCATCCATGATCTCGAGGGCTTCGGTACCGTCGACGAGCGCTTGTTTGGTCAAACGGTCGACCATGTCATCCTCGCCTTCGATCAGCGCCGCAGCGATTTCCTGCATGGCGGGCCGGACGCGGGCGAACAATTCAATATTGCGTTCGATCTCTTCCGGCCGCTCAAGATATTCCTCGATCTCTTGGCGAATGAATTCATTGGCGATATCGGACAGCACTGCCATTTTCTTTTATCCGTATGTATTACAGTTTTGAGAGATGTCGCGGCTTAATGGGTGTGCGCATGGGCGTGGTCATGAGCGCTGTGCCATTGGCGAACGGCTTTTGGAATCTCGACAAGGTTTTCGATCCGCGTTTGCAGCGGGATCGCGCATTCCGGTCCGACCATCTGGACACCCGATTCTAGATTGCTGATGACCTCTTCACGCACATCCTCCGGGTTCTTGGAAAACAATGTCTCTGGATTGTTGATATTGCCAACCAGGGATATCCGGTCGCCGACCACCTCCATGGATTCACATGGTGAGTTTTTGGAATCGAAATGGAAGGCGGCCATGCCAGTCTGGGCGATGTAATCCATGCGGTCCACCGTTCGGCCGCAGATATGGAGGATCAACGGCACCGGTATCTGATCGACGAATTCGGAATGCATGTCCATCAGGAAGCGTTTGTAATATTCACCGCTGACCAGATCGCCGGTGGCGTGATCGGGCAAGGTCAGGGCATCCACGCCGGCGTCGATTTGCGCCCGGCCGAACTGGATCGTCGCCTCTTTCATACGGTCCAAACATAATTTGGTCCGGCCCGGATCGTCGAGTGACATCAGCAGGAAGGGCTCAACGCCGAAGCAATGATAGCCGAGCGACCAGGGACCCATGGTCTTGCCGATAATGGCGGCATCGTCGCCCAGTTCCTTACGCAACAGGCGAATGGCGTCGAGCACACAGACGATATCGGGGTGATCGAGGAAATCATTGGGGACGCGGATATCGTCGGCATCCTTCCAGATCGGCTCGCTCATGCGTACGGTCGGCCAATTGTCCTTTTGCTCCCACTGCATTTTGCAGCCCAGCGCCGAGGATTCCTGAATGATTGAAAACACCGGCATGACGCTGTCAAAGCCGAGTTCGGTGTAGCTGGTTGCGGCCAAGCGCGCCATCGCGGCCGGGTCGCGGTTGGCATGGGGGAACGGCGCATCGACCAGATCCATCAATTCGACCGTGGCGACGGAGGTCGGATTGACCACCGGGGTGCGGTCCACCGGCTCACGCTTAAGCGCCGCCAACACACGCTGCCGGCTGGTCATGGCTTTTACGGCTTGTGTTTGATTCACCTGATATCTCCCATCAAACGCTTTGCGCACTGGGGGCTGCGAGAACGCCCTGCGCCGCGGCCGATTCTTCTTCGCGCAGCACGGCGCGGACGTTAAGCGCGCGCGGCAGCAGCAGCCCAACCAATTCATCATGAGCGCGGCCGCAGGCGAAGGCCGCTTCCGCCTCGGCGCCGGTCTCCGCCATCTCGGACAATTTGCGCAAGCCCTCGGCAACCGCCTTGGCACGGCGCTCCTGTCCGTCGCCCTCGCCGCTGGCAATCACGCTATAGGTCCCGGCACCGTTGGTTTCCACAGTAATGTCAAATCCGGATTTTTTGTCATAGATGGCAAGCGGCTTGGCTTCGGGCGACACCTCACTTGCAAGTTTTCCGGCTTCCAGGAACAGCCGCCTGCACGCCAAACGGTGCGCGCCACCACAGGTAAAACGCAGCCGTCCCGCCGCGGTGCGCTCCATCGCGCCCAATGTTTGCATGGTCCCTGTAATAAACTGGAGGCGCGCCACCACGCCGTCCTTGCGGCTATAGCAATAGGCCAGATATTCCGGCACGCCGTCTGCTGCCGCCTGCTCATAAAGCCCGATGCTGATATCGAGGCAATGTTTGTCCATGGACAACAGTTCGATACGGTCACCCAGCTCAGCGATCTCCGCCATGCGTACACGCTTCCAATTATAAAATTCGACCGTTTTCGATCTTCTTATACGTTGTTG
>JAPYQV010000204.1 GCA_029937205.1 Alphaproteobacteria bacterium | reverse complement strand
GGGCAGGAGATCATCGCCGCGCTGATCACCGCGCCAGGGCCCGAGGCGGGTATTTTCCTGACCAATTTACAGGTTCAGCAATGGCTCGATTACGACGCCCTGAAAGCGCTGCGCGACGACGTCATCATGCTCAAGATCATCGGCAATCCGGACGGCAGCGTGGCGGTCGATTACACCATCAACGCGCGCACCGGCTGGCCCTATGTCACCGGCCCGGCAGATCATGACGGGCCGATCAACAATGTGCTGCCGGGCTGGGATCTCACCTGCGGTCTGACGGCCGCCATCGGCCTTCTGGCCGCCGAGCGCCACCGCACGCGCAGCGGCCAAGGCCAGTTGGTCAAGCTCAGCCTCGCCGATACCGCCTATCACCTCACCGGATCGCTCGGCTATATCGGCGATGTCGAGATCAACGGCAAGACGCGCCCGCGCATTGGCAATGACATGTACGGCACTTTCGGGCGCGATTTCACCACCAGCGACGGGCGTCAGATCATGCTGGTTGTGGTGACCCGGCGCCACGTTCGGGCAATCAGCGAAGTTACCGGCTTAACCGAGCAGTTCAAACAATTGGAAGGCGAGCACGGCGTCGATCTCAATCTCGAGGCCGACCGCTGGAAAGTACGTAGCCAATTCAATGAAATGGTCGGCGCCTGGTTCGCCGGGCAAACCCTGGCCTCGGCGGGTGCGGCGCTGACCGCAGCCGGCATCCTCTGGGGCCCGTTTCGCACCTACGAGCAGATGATCGCGGAAGATCCCTTTGTTTCGACCGACAATCCGTTGTTCGAGGAAGTCGACCAGCCCGGCATCGGACGCCTCTTGACGCCGGGCTCGCCACTCGATTTTTCAGCCCTGCCACGCACCGACGTTGCGCGCGGCCCCATGCTCGGCGAACACAGCGACGAAATCCTTGCCACCATCCTCGGCATGAGCGACGGCGAAATCGGCCGCCTGCACGATGCCGGCATCATTGCCGGCCCCGAGAGCGGCTAGCCGCGCAGCCTTACATACCTTCGACGAGGATGACCTTGTCATCCGTGTTGGCCGTGCGGATGGGGAGGATTTCCTGGTAGGCCGGGGAGTTGTACCAGGCCTTGGCCGCGTCCATGGAAGGGAAAGCGACGACCACCATGCGGCTTGGTTTCCAATCGCCCTCGACCACTTCGATATTTGTGCCGGCAACGATCGGCTGGCCGCCATGGGCGCCTAAGGTCGCGCCGACCTTTTCGATATATTCCTGCATGCCTTCGAGGTTATTGATTTTGGAATCGACGATCACATAGGCTGCCATGGATCTTTCTCCTTTTGATTTGGTTTTTGCGGCCACACTGCGTTTAAGGGGTTCTTACAATCCTTCGACGAATAATAAATTTCCGGTCGCGGCGCGCTGGCGGATGGCGCGCGCTTCGGTGTATTCGGGCGAGTTATACCAGCGCCGGGCGGCCGCCATATCGTCGAATTCGAGCATCACCATGCGGCCCGGCTGCCAATCGCCTTCCACCACTTCATGGGCGCCGCCGCGGATGACGAAGCGGCCGCCATATTGCTCGATGGTGGCCGGCGTCACGGCGGTGTAGCTCTTATAAAGTTCGCCGTCGTTAATTGTGATATCGCCGATAACGTAGGCTGCCATGTTGCGCGTCTCCCTTTTTCCCTAGAACGGCTTCGGATTGGCGAAGCGTTTGAGCACGTTGGTGGTGAGCCGGGCGACATTGTTGTCGTAATCGTTCCACGGCAGGCTGGCGCCGTAAGCAATTGAACCGGTGGAAAAGACGGCGCCGCCATTGGGTGTTTCGAAGAATGTCATGTCAGCGCGCACCAGCGGGTGGTTGTTGCCGATCATGCCCGGATGGTTCACCAAAATCTCCTCGTTGACGATCATGTAGAGGTCGGTGTGATCTTCGGAGGTGGCGACGACCAGCGCGTGCGGCGGCGTGCCGAGGGCCGGATCGGCGCGGTCGAGCTCGTTGCCCGCCGCACCGCCGCCATGGAAGCCGAAATCGCCGATCAGCTCATCCTTGCCGATGCCCTTGAACATGAAAGCGACGCGCGGGTCCCGCGCCGCCGGTGTTTGGCGGTAATAGGACGAGATATCGAAACCCTCCGATGTGAAGCCGACGCCAGTCAGGCGTTGCGGTTCGGTCTCGCCCTGGTGACGCCAGAGACCGCCATGTTCGCCGGTGAAGCTGTGATAATATTCGCCCGTATCGGCGCCCCAGGTCTTGATCGCTGCCTCGCAGCGCCTGACTTCGATCACGCCCGGCACTTCGCCGTGCAGGGCGACGCGCCAATAGAAGCCGTTGCCGCCCATATACATCAGGCGCCCGCCCTTCTGGGTGAAATCGAACACCGCATCGCGCATCTGTTTGGAATAATATTCCGGATGGCCGCCGGTGATGATGACAGTGTGCGGCTCGATCGCGTCGATGCCCTCATAGTGGATGTCTTCATCCGTCACCACGTCATAGTCGAAGCCGAAGCGCTCGAGCCAATCGATGAAATAGAGATCGAGGTTGAACTCACGGAGATTGGTGTCGTTCTCGCCGAAGCACGACCATTGCGTCTGATATTTGGGCCGCATGTTCATGATCGGCCGGAGGCGCGAGGAATAGCACACGCCCGAGCCGTCAGAATGGGTGTCGTAGAGCGAAGCGCCATACTCGCGGTGCTCGTTGAGAAAAAGATGCGTGTCGTGCATGACCGAGACCTGGCCGGTCAGCACCTCGGCGAGCGGGCCGTTGAACGCCAGATGTTCGTTGGCGTACGCCATGTAATGAACCGTCGGCAGGATAAAGGCGATGCGCGCTCCCTGGCCGCGCTCAGGGCGGACGGCAAAGGGGATATACTCCTCCGCGTCGCCGGCTCGCAGGCGGGCGGCATAGACGCCGCTTTTCAGCCCTTTGGGGATGGTAAGTTCGAAATCCACCTCCCAGCCGGCGTCGTAGAGATCGTCATCATGGAAATGAATGGCGCCATATTCCGCTTCGGCGTGGCGCCAGCACAGCTCCGCGCCGCTCCAATTGGCGCCGGTCATGCCGCGCGCCGGCAGGTTGACGATTTCGCCGTCCATCTGGCGGCTGCTGATATCGCTGATTTTGATCGAGCTGATATCGCGCGAAAAATCCCAAGCGGCGAGGACTGAGGTGGCGACGCCGCTCGGGATGCTGTTGCCTCTCATGGCCTCGATCTCGGTGCGGCTCAGCACCTGGTCGGAGATTTTCGGCCCGTCGATCTTGCCGTTGTAGAAATCGCTGCACACCACCCGCTTGCCGGCGTTTTTTTCATAGAGCGCCGCCATGGTCAGCGGCGCGGTGTTGCCCGCCACTTTGGCAATGCCTATTTTCTTGCGCGCCGTGCCGCCGTGACTGACGCCGACATAGTCACGTAAGGGTTCCTGATAGAGCCGCACTTCCTTCTTTTCCGCGTCCCAACTGGCGGCCACCATGTACCAGTGGCGGGCGATCAGCGGCTTGCCGGTCGAAACCACCTCGACCTTGTTCCTGCCGTTTCCGAGCATCAGGCCGAGCGAGCCGTCCGGGGCAATCCCCATGGCGAAACCGCTTTTGCCCTTCGGGTTCCACTTGCCGAGAATAGCCTGCCGGCCGCTCTCCGGCGTGGTCGGCCAGATCATCGCCTGGACGGTGAAGCTTTTTAGGCTTTCAAGCGCCGGATTGCTCTCGACGATGCCGTAGGAGCCGGCATAGATGCGCTGCTTGCGCCCTTTGTAGCGCTTGTTGGCCGGCGTGCGGATCAGCTCTTCCTTGAAGTCGGGACCGTCGGGCGATGAGTCGCCGCAGATAAGCTTGACGATGTCAGCGCGGTATTCGCCGAGCTCGCAATTGACCATGAACTTGATGGTCTCGCCGGGGCGCGCACTGACGCGGTCCGAATAGCCGGTGATCTTTAGCATCGACCCTCTCCCTTATTATTAGCCTTTGAGTTTGATCTTACGCGTTGCAGGTGTGGCTCAAAACCATTTTTCGCGATATGCGCAACTTGCCTGGACAAACCGCCGCACCCGCATAGGATACCGGCAAATACTGAAAGAGGCTCCCGACCATGGCAGCAGATCCGAAATATCTCAGGCCCGATACGCTCAGCCTGCACGCCGGGCAGCGCCCCGATCCGGTGTTCGGTGCGCGCGCCGTGCCAATTTATCAGACCACTTCGTTTGTTTTCGAAGATACCGAGCATGCCGCTTCATTGTTCAATCTGGAACGCGCCGGGCATCTTTATTCACGCATCTCCAACCCCACGGTGGCGGTGCTGGAAGAGCGTATCTCGGCGCTCGAAGGCGGTGTCGGCGCGGTGTGTACGGCGAGCGGCCAGGCGGCGCTTCATCTCGCCGTGGCAACGCTGATGGACGCCGGCTCGCACATTGTTTCCTCGGCCTCGATCTATGGCGGCAGCCACAATCTCTTCGCCCATACCTTGCCGCGTTTCGGCATTGAGACCAGCTTCGTCGATGCGCGCGATCCGGATGCCTACGCCGCCGCGATCCGGCCCAACACCCGCCTGTTGTTTGGCGAGGTCGTGGGCAATCCCGGTCTTGAAGTGATGGACATGCCGCGCGTCGCCGAGGTCGCGCACAAGAACGGCTTGCCGCTGATGATCGACAACACCTTCACCACGCCCTACCTGTTCCGCCCGTTCGAGCATGGCGCCGACCTGAGCATGCATTCGGCGACCAAATTTCTCGGCGGACATGGCATCGCCATCGGCGGGGTAATCGTCGATGGCGGCAAATTCGATTGGGAGGCGTCGGGCAAGTTCCCCACGCTGACCGAGCCCTATGACGGTTATCACGGCCTCGATTTCGCCGAGGAGTTCGGTCCCGGCGCCTTTATCATGCGCGCCCGCGCCGAGGGCCTGCGCGATTTCGGCGCCTGTTTGAGCCCCGGTAACGCGTTTTATATTTTGCAGGGTGTGGAAACCCTCTCCATGCGAATTAAACGGCACGGCGAAAATGCCCGCCATATTGTTGCCTTTCTTGACGGCCATGAGGCGGTGAGTTGGGTCAGCTATCCGGAGCTGCCGTCCCACCCCGATCACAAACTGGCGGCAACCCTGCTGCCCGATGGCTGCGGTTCGATTTTCACCTTCGGTATCAAGGGTGGGCGCGAGGCTGGTCGGAAGTTTATCGAAGCGGTGGAATTGTTTTCCCACCTCGCCAATGTCGGCGATGCCAAGAGCCTGGTCATTCATCCGGCCAGCACCACCCACCAGCAGATGGACGCGGCGGCGCTCGAAGAAGCCGGCGTCGGCGAGGATATGGTGCGTCTCTCCATCGGCCTCGAGGATGTGGCGGATCTCACCGACGATCTGACGCGCGCCCTCAAAGCGTCGCAGAGGGCCTAAGAGATGGAACTCACCGTCGACGGCAATTCCGTCTTTTGCGCCACCGGCGGCAAGGAATTCGATGCCGCACTGCCGACCACCGTGTTCGTTCACGGCGCCTCGTTCGACCGCACCGTGTGGAAGCTGCAGGCGCGCTATTTCGCCTGGCATGGCAGCAATGTTCTGGCGCTCGATCTGCCCGGCCATGGCAATTCCGCCGGCGCGCCGCTCGGCTCGATCGAAGCCATGGCCGACTGGCTAACCCAAGTGCTGGATGCGGCGGGGGTCGAGCAAGCGGCGCTGGTCGGCCACAGCATGGGCGGGCAGGTGGCGCTCGACTGTGCCGGGCGGCACGGCACGCGGGTGCGGGCGCTGGCGCTCCTCGGCGGTGCGCTCACCATTCCGGTCAATGGGGCACTCCTCGAC
>JAPYQV010000203.1 GCA_029937205.1 Alphaproteobacteria bacterium | reverse complement strand
ACGCTGTTGAGGGTGTCAATAGAATTTCCGTAACAAAGCCGCGCGCGGTCTTCGCGGCGCGTCATATTTTCGATGAAATGGTAGGCAGTTGGAATCATGCAGCAAGAAATAATTTTGGCGGGCGGCATGCGCACGCCGTTTGGCGATTTCGGTAAATCGCTGAAGGATATTCCCCTGGCCGGGCTCGGCATCCATGCCACCAAAGCCTGCCTCGACAAGACCAACCTGAAGGCGGACGACGTCGATCACCTGGTGTGGGGCAATGTCCTGCCGGTGGATCAGGAGGGCTATCTCGCAGCACGTTACATTGCTATCGAGGCTGGCCTGCCGGTGGAGAGTGCGGCGCTCAATGTCAGCCGCGCCTGCGGCTCAGGCTCGCAGGCCATCATCACCGCCGCCGAACAGATCTTGAGCGGGCATGGCAGCATTGCCGTCGCCGGCGGCGGCGAGAATTTCTCGCGCGCCCATTTTGCCGTCACCACCGGTCGTTGGGGGCACAAGCGCGGGCCGCAGACCATGGTGGATACGCTTGATTGGGCCTACCGCGATCCGTTCAGCTTGGAACTGATGGGTGAAACGGCGGAGAATCTTGCCGACGACAATCAATATCAGCGCGAGCCGATGGATGAATATGCCCTGACAAGCCAGCAACGCGCTGGTGCCGCGCGTGATTTTCTCAGCCGCCATATCGCGCCGATTGAAGTGCGTGAGCGCAAGGCCACGCGGATGATGGACGAGGACGAATATCCGCGCCCGCAAGTGACATTGGAAAAGCTCGCGGCCATGCAGCCGGTGTTCCGCGAGAACGGCATGGTGACGGCCGGTAATTCAAGCGGCGTCACCGATGGCGCGGCCATGGTGGTGGTGGCGGATCGTGCCAAGGCGGAGGCGCTTGGCGTCGAGCCGGTGGCGCGGATTGTCGATTGGAAGATCGTCGGCGTGCCGCCGCGCATCATGGGCTGCGGGCCGGTTCCGGCGATACGGAAATTGCTCGAAAAACATGAATTGAAATCAGGCGACATCGACTATTACGAGATCAACGAGGCCTTTGCCGTGGTCAATCTGCACGCCGAGAAACAGCTCGATGTCAGTCGCGAGCGCTGCAACCTCTATGGCGGCGGCATCTCCCTCGGCCATCCACCCGGCGCCACAGGCGCCCGCATGACCCTGGTTGCCATGCAGCATCTGGTCGAGAACGAGCAAGACAAAGCGATCATCAGCATGTGCATGGGTGCCGGCCAGGGGCTGGCGATGTTGATCGAACGCGTGCGCCACTAAAGCGCGTGAGCGATTTCGCCCGCAGCGAGGAAATCCGCTTCCAGCTATTTGATATACTGGATACCGAGGGCCTGACGACGCGCGCGCGTTTTTCGGGCCAGAGCCGGGAAATTTACGACGCGGCGTTGGAGACGGCGGAGAAGATAGCCACCGAGCATTTTGCCAACCATAACCGCGCTGCGGATATTCAGGAACCGTGGCTGGAAAACGGCAAGGTGACCATGCTGCCCGAGGTCAAGCGGGCGGTCGACGCTTTCGCCGAAGCAGGTTTTCTAAAAGCGCATCATGATGAAGCGCTGGGCGGCCTGCAATTGCCGTGGAGCGTGGTGCAGGGCTGTTTCAGCTTGTTTCAGGCGGCAAATGTCGCCACCGCCGCCTATCCCTTTCTCACCATCGCCGCCGGCAATCTGCTCGCCCGTTTCGCCAGCGATGCCCAGAAGGAAACCTATCTGCCCGCCATGCTGGAGGGCCGCTTCTTCGGCACCATGTGTCTCTCCGAGCCGCAGGCCGGTTCTTCGCTCAGTGATATTCGCACCCTGGCTTTGCCCGATGACGATGGCGGTTATCGCATCCAGGGGGTTAAACAGTGGATTTCGGGCGGCGAGCATGAATTGTCCGAGAATATCATCCACCTGGTGCTGGCGCGCATCCAGGGCGCGCCGGCCGGAGTCAAAGGCCTATCGCTCTTTATCGTCCCGCGCTACCGCCTGGAAACGGACGGCAAACCCGGTGTCGCCAATGATGTTCAATTGGTGAGCCTGTTGCACAAGATGGGCTACCGCGGCACGACGTCGACCATTCTGCGCTTTGGTGAAGAGGGATCCTGTCATGGCGAGTTGATTGGCGAGGCGCACAAGGGCCTCCTCTATATGTTTCAGATGATGAACGAGGCGCGTATCGGCGTTGGCCTCGGCGCCACCATGCTGGCCCACGCCGGATACTTGCATGCGCTCGACTATGCGCGCGAGCGCCCGCAGGGGCGGCATGTCGACGGCAAGGACGCCGCCGCGCCGCAAGTGGCGATCATCGAGCATGCCGATGTCAAACGTATGCTGCTGGCGCAAAAGACCATCGCGGAAGGTGCCATGGCGCTGTGTTTCTACGCCGCCAACCTGGTCGATCAAGAGGCCAGTGACGAGGGCGAGGAGGCGCGCCGCGATGCCGCCTCATTGCTCGACTTCTTGACGCCAATCTGCAAGACTTGGCCATCTCAATTCGGCCCGCGCGCCAACGACATGGCGATCCAGGTCATGGGCGGCTATGGCTACACTCGCGACTTTCCGGTCGAGCAATTGTACCGCGACAACCGCCTCAATCCGATCCATGAGGGCACCGACGGCATCCAGGCAATCGATTTACTCGGCCGCAAGGTCGGCCTGGAGGGCGGGCGCGGGCTGACGCTTCTGGCGGGTGAGATCGCGGCCTGCTGCGCCGAAGCGCGTCAGGTCGGCGAATTGGCGGCGCTCGCCGATGCATTGGAAAGCCGTTTCGCCAGCCTGCGTGACGTCACCGCCGGCCTGTTGGAACAGATGGCGCAAGGGGAAAGCGGCGCGGCGCTTGCCAATGCATCGCTGTATTTGGAAGCGTTCGGCCACACGGTGATTGCCTGGATGTGGTTACGCCAGGCGCTCGTTGCGGCGCGCCTTGGCGCCGGCGATAGCAGCGACCCGGACTATCTTTCAGGTAAGCTCCAGGCCTGCCGCTATTTCTTTGCTTTTGAATTGCCGCGGGTGGATCAACTCACGGCCGTGTTGCGGCACGGCGATCAGACCTGCGCCGAGATGCGGTCGAACTGGTTTTAAATATTATTTGGAAAGAGGATCATAATGAGTATCGATAGGATTGGCGTCGTCGGCGCCGGCATGATGGGCTCTGAAATCGCCCTGGTGATGGCGCTCGCCGGCAAGGCGGTGCGCCTGACCGACCGCGACGAAGCGTTGCTCGACAAGGCCATGTCCAAACTGGCAGGTGTGCTCGACAAGGGGGTCGCGCGCGGCTTTTACGAGCCCGCCGACAAGGATCGGGCGCTGGCAAATTTAACGCCGACATCCGACATCAGCGACTTTTCCGATAGCGACATGGTGATCGAGGCGGTGTTCGAAGACGAGGACGTCAAGGCCGATATTTTCCGCCAGCTTGACGGCATCGTGCCGCCGGACTGCATACTGTCGAGCAATACATCGAGTATCTCGATAACGGTACTCTCGTCATATGTCTCCGAGGCCCGGCGGGCGAAATTCCTCGGCACGCATTTTTTCTCGCCGGTCTCGCGCATGAAACTGGTGGAAGTGATCGCGGCACTCGATACCGCGCCCGCGACCGTCGATGCGGCGATGGTACTGTGTGAGGACGCTGGGAAGACTCCGGTCAAGGTCAAGGATGTGGTTGGATTTGCCGTCAACCGCTTGATCCACACGTTTTGGATCGAAGCGACCCGTCTGGTCGAGGAGGGGGTTGCCACGCCGGAGGATATCGACACCGCCTGCAAGCTCGGCATGGGTCTGCCCATCGGCCCGTTCCGCCTGATGGACGCGGTGACCAATAATCTGACCCTGGATGTACAGGAGATCCTGCACGAGGCCTACGGGTCGCGCTTTATGCCGCGTCCGCTGCTCAAGCAAATGGTCAAGGCCGGTTACAATGGCCGGCGCGACGGCAAGGGTTGGTACCGCTACGACGATAAGGCGGATTAAACATGCCGGAACCAAGTTTTCGTCATTTGTTGACTCTCACGGCGCATCTCGAGCGCCCGCAAATGGTGGCGCAGACGCCGGTTGGCGGGCGCAAGATTGTGATGGTAACGGGCGGTACTTTCGAAGGCGAGCGCTTGCGCGGCAAGGTCCTGCCGGGCGGCGGCGATTGGGCGCTGACGCGCGACGACGGCTCGCTTGTGCTCGATGTTCGGCTGACCCTTGAAGCCGAGGACGGGGATTTGATTTTTGTCACCTATCGCGGTGTCCGCCACGGCCCCGATGCGGTGATGAAACGGCTATCGGCGGGCGAGCCGGTCGATCCAAGCGAATATTATTTCCGCATCGCACCGCTGTTCGAGACGGCGTCGGAAAAGTATGGCTGGCTCAATCGCATTATCTGTGTCGGCACGGGCGAGCGCCTGAAAGCAGGACCGCGCTACACGATTTATGAAATGCTGTGAATTTTCCGGGTAAACGGAACTGGAATGTTTGCCAATTTTGTCGGACAATCTCATTCAGATAATTTGAATCGAACGGCGGAAGGATAAGGCTCATGCAAGCGGCGGTATTTCACGGGGTTGGCACGCCCCTGGCGATTGAAGAGGTCGACAAGCCGGAGCTGCGCCCCGGCGATGTGATGATCAAGATCGAATATTGCGGCATTTGCGGCTCGGATCTGCATGCCACCCAGGAAGGCGATCTGGTGGTGCCCGATGGCATGATCCTCGGCCATGAATTTACCGGCGAGATCGTTGAAATCGGCGCCGAGGCGGGCGATGAGTGGCAGCTCGGCCAGCGCGTTACCGCCGTTCCAGTCAACGCGTGTGATGATTGCGGCCGGCAGTGCAAATTCGGTCGCGGCATTCATTGCGCCAACAATTTGATCACCGGTTTTGGCGTGCCGGGCGCCTATGCGGAATATATCCGCGTCGATTCCGGCAATGTGCTGAGCTTGCCGGAGGGCCTGGGATTGCGCGAAGGTGCGGCGGCGGAGCCGCTCGCCGTCGGCCATCATGTCATTGACAAGGTCGCCATGCGCCCGGGCACCAACGTGCTGATCATCGGCGCCGGGCCGATCGGGCTCTCGTGCGCGACGTTCGCGCGCCATTGCGGTGCGCGTCATGTGGTGGTGAGCGAGAAATCCGAAAACCGACGGACGCGGGCCGAGCAGATGGGTGCCACCGCGACCCTGGATCCCGGCGCCGGCGATGTGGCCGAAGGCTATGCGGCGCTCACCGGTGGTCCGCCCGACCTGGTGATCGAATGTGTCGGCGTGCCCGGCATGCTCGGCATGTGCATCGATCTGGTGAAATTTCAGGGCAAGGTGATGGTCTGCGGCGTGTGCACCCAGGCCGAGACCTTCGTGCCGCTCGCCGCCTTGGCCAAGGAAGTCTGCCTGCAATGGGCGCTTGGCTATCAGAAGCGTGATTTTGAAGTGGTGTTGGACCTATTGGCCAATGGGCGCATCGACCCGCAGCCGATGATCACCCATGTCATTGGCTTTGAAGATCTGTCGAAACGCTTCGAAGACCTGCGCACGCCGACTGACGAATGCAAGATTCTGCTGCGTCCGCAAACTAAGAATTAAGGGGAGAGCAAAATGGCGGGACGTGTAGAGGGTAAGATTACGGTCATCGCCGGTGCGGGAACCGGGGTGGGACGGGCCTGCATGACTATCTTCGGGCGCGAGGGCGCAACGGTGATCGGCAGCGCTCGCACGCAGGAAAATTTGGATGAATCGCTGCGCCGGGCCAAAGAGGCGGGCGGTGACGGGTTTGTTCAGGCCGCCGATTTATCCCAGCCCGATGGCGCCGAGGCGCTGATC
>JAPYQV010000202.1 GCA_029937205.1 Alphaproteobacteria bacterium | reverse complement strand
ATTTTGAGTTCCGCGCCTTCCGCCGCACCGGCGCAATAGACGCTGAGACGCCACAACTGCCCGGGCGCAATCTCGATATCGCCGCTTTCATCGATCAGCGCGGATGAGACCGCCGCCGCGCGCTCTTCCAAGAGCGTTTCAAACGCAATCCGTGCATTTTCAGGCACCGTCAGATCGATGCGCCAACCGACAATTAATTCAGGCCGGGTGGTCTCAGACGGCTTCGACAAAACGGTCGATGACCTTTTTCTCTCCGGCCTTTTCGAAAGCGATGCTCAGTTTGCTGCCTTCAACCGCCTGAATACGGCCATAGCCGAATTTTTGGTGAAAGATGCGGGTGCCGACAGCAAAACTTCCCTCCTCCGGCGTGCTGTTCCAGGTTGCGGCATCGACGCCGGGTGCCGCGCGGCGCGGCCGGGCGCGCCCAGGTGCAAATCCGGAGCCGCTTGACCCACTACGCGAAGCGCGCCCGTGCCAGCCACCGGCCTCGCTCTGCATGTCCTGAACAACGGGAAATCCGTCGCGGTTGCGCGCTTCGAAATGCTCCGCTGGCAATTCGTCGAGAAAGCGCGACGGCAGAGCGCTGACCCACTGATTGTGAACCAGGCGATTGGCGGCGCTCAGGATATGCGCCCGCTTGCGCGCCCGGGTGAGGCCGACATAAGCCAGGCGGCGCTCCTCTTCCAAGCCCTTGGCGCCGCTTTCATCGAGCGCCAATTGATGCGGGAACAGCCCCTCTTCCCAACCGGGCAAAAAGACATTGTCGAACTCCAGGCCTTTGGCGCCGTGCAGGGTCATCAGGTTAACCATCTCCTCGCCCCGGCCTTCCTCACGGTCCATCACCAGACTGACATGCTCAAGAAACTCGCCGAGCGAGTCGAACTCTTCGAGCGCGCCGGTTAGCTCCTCGAGATTCTCCACCCGCCCCGGCGCTTGGGGCGTCTTGTCCTTCTTCCACATCTCGCGGTAGCCCGATTGATCGAGTACCGCCGCCAATACATCCCAGTGCGGCGCTTCTTCGACGAGCGCGCGCCAGCCGGCGAATTTTTCCAGCAGCCCGCCGAGCGCGCCGCGCGGTTTGGGCTTCAGCTCGTCCGTCTCGACCAGCATTTCCGCCGCCCGGTAGAGCGAGCAATCGCTGGCGCGGGCAAGGCGATGCACGAGTTGCAAGGTGGCATCGCCGAGGCCGCGCCGCGGCAGGTTGACGATACGCTCGAAAGCCAGATCGTCATCGCGCTGCGCCAGCACGCGGAGATAGGCGACGGCATCGCGGATTTCCTGGCGTTCATAAAAGCGCAAGCCGCCAATCACCCGGTAGGGCAAATCGATGGCGACAAAGCGCTCCTCGAAGGCGCGGGTCTGAAAGCCGGCACGCACCAGAATCGCAATCTTGTCGATACTCTCGCCGGCGCGCTGGAAGCCCTCGATGATCTCACCGACGATGCGCGCCTCCTCATCGCCGTCCCAGCAGCCGGTGACGCTGACTTTTTCGCCGTCCTCATCCTCGGTCCACAAGGTCTTGCCGAGGCGCCCGGCATTGTGCGCGATCAGGCCCGAGGCGGCGCCCAGAATATGGCCGGTGGAGCGGTAGTTACGCTCCAGGCGAATTACCTTGGCGCCGCTGAAATCCTCTTCGAAGCGCAAAATATTGCCCACTTCGGCGCCACGCCAGCCATAGATCGATTGATCGTCATCGCCGACACAGCAAATATTGTGGCGCGCCCGGGCGAGCAGGCGGAGCCACAAATATTGCGCCACATTGGTATCCTGATACTCATCGACCAGGACATATTTGAAGCGCCGCTCATATTCTGCCAGCACGTCAGGCTCGGCGGTAAATATAGTCAAATTATGCATCATCAGATCGCCGAAATCGGCGGCGTTCACGGTCCTGAGGCGCGCCTGATATTGGCGGTAGAGTTCGGGCGCCTTGCCATTTGCGAATTCTGGGGCGAATTCAGTGCCGTTGGCGTCCGCCGCGCTGGCAACTTTCTCCGGCGTCAGGCCGCGATCCTTCCAGCGCTGAATGATGATCGAGAGCGCCCGCGCCGGCCAGCGTTTCTCATCGATATCGGCGGCGCGCACCAACTGCTTTAAGAGACGCACCTGATCGTCGCTGTCGAGAATGGAGAAATCGGACTTTAGGCCGACAATCTCGGCATGGCGCCGGAGGATACGCGCCGCCATGGCATGAAAGGTGCCGAGCCACAGCCCCTCAGCGGGCCGCCCGATTAAATTGGAGACACGCTCGACCATTTCGCGCGCCGCTTTGTTGGTGAACGTCACGGCGAGGATTTCGCCGGGAAACGCCTTGCCCTGAAAGAGGATATGGGCGAGGCGCGTGGTCAGCACCCGGGTCTTGCCGGTGCCGGCGCCGGCAAGCACCAGCACCGGGCCGTCGGTCGCTTCCACGGCGGCGCGCTGCGCGCTGTTGAGCCCGGCCAGATAGACGGGTTCCGGCGCGGTTGTGATGGCAGCAGCAGCGCTTTCCTCCGCCACAACCGCAAGATCAAAGGGGTCGTTCATGTGCCGTTCGCCTAACGAATCGATAGCCATATATATAGCACCGGTGCGCCGCCATTCCACATGCGCAATCGGTATGGCGGGTGCTTTATTTGCTTATGCGCTATCTCGGGTGTTTACGCCGGTAGGCGATGCCGGTGTCGGACGCGAGGTTGATAATATCCCGCGTCATGTGTGCGATACGTGAACGTCCTGCATCGGCCCGGCGGCGCGGCTTTCCACCACATCGAGGCCACGGCTGAGGAGCTGTAGATGGAAGTAGGAGCGCGCGTCGAGCTGGTTGGTCACCATCACCGCTAACCTCTCACCCGCCGGACGTCAGTTACACTGCCCGATCGAGCCTTCCGGGCATACGGTTTTGCCGTCGATCCAGGTCGCGCCGCTGAGATCCGCTTTGAGAAAATCCGTGCCGCCGAGGATGGCGCCGCTAAAATCCGCGCCACGCAAATTGGCGCGGAAAAACCGCGCACGGCGCAAATCGGCTTCCCGGAATGTCGCCCCGGCAAGCTCAGCCGTGGTGAAATCCGTACCGATCAGGCGTGCCTTGTCGAAATGCGCCTGATTGAGGATGGCGGTGACGAACTTGGCCCGGCGGCCATCGATGGCGGTAAAATTCGTGCCGGTGAAATCAGTACGGGCAAGAAATGCGCCGCGCAAATTTGCGCCGGTTAAATCGGCCTCCTGGAAATGTCGCTTGTCGAGATAACAGCGCTGCCAGTTCACCCCGGGCGCCGGCGTATCGGTGCACGCCGCAAATGCCGCCGGCGACAGCATCAACGCCACCAACAACAGCGGGATGAGTCCGGCCAAACGCAATTTTTTGTGTGAAATCAACATGCTCCTATAGATGTACAGTGCCGGGCGGCGGCGGAAAAGCCCAAACTGCCAAGCGGATTAGCGCTGATGGCTGTGGCCAGCCTATTTGGCGAGGCCAAACGGCCGCATCAACGCCTCGTGGCGCGGCAAATCCTTGTGCGCGGCCATGATATCCTCGAGCATCGACAGCGTCGTGTCGGGCATCGCCTCGGAGCGCCGGAGCCCGAGATCGACATGCACCAGCACCCACTCGCTGAGCGCCGAGAGCCAGCCCTCACCGTCATGCATCAAAGCCAGGCACACATGGATGCGCTTGGCGTCATAAGCGACAAGTTGCGCGGTGACGCGAAGCGGCGCGTTCACCACCAGCTCGCGCACAAAGATAATGCGGGTGTCGAGCGCGAAGGTCGATTTGTTGGTCGCTTCCATATAGCTCTTGCCGACGCCGAGATGTTCGCCAAAGGCGTCCATGGCGTGGTCGGCGGCCATCAGGTAAAAGGCCACGTTCATATGGCCGTTGTAATCGATCCAGTCGGGCCGCACCGTCTCGCGGTGGACCGTCATCGGCGCGTCGATGTTCATGTAACTTATCCTTGTCGATCTAATACCAAGGAGCGGTGATAATGTGGGAGGTTAGCTCCTAGCCCGCTTGCGCGCGCTGACGATCCTGAGCACGTTTAGCTTTGTCAGCCAGGCGAGGGTGCGGTGCACCAGGCTTTGGCTCTCCGCCGGCGTGCTCTCAAGCACGGCGTTGATATCGCATTCGCCCATGTCAGCCAATTTCTCCAACAGCTTGTCGGTCTCGTCGTCGGAGAGAAACATGTAGGGCGCAAACGACACCATCGGGTCCTTGCGAATTGTTTTGAACCAGTTGCTCGCCGCGCCGGGGTTAAGCGCAATGCGTGCCTTGCCGTCGAGATAGGCGGTCGGATAACTGGCGAACAAGGAAAACGGATCATTGCGCAAGGGATGGGCCGGACCATCGTCGGGGCGATCGGCAACAATGGCAGCCGAACGCCGGCGCGCACTAAGCGAATCCCAAAGCGCCTGATAGGCCGCAACCACCACCTGCCAATCGAATTTTTCCCGCGCATGCTTCTGCCCGGCCGCGCCCATGCGATGGCGCAGATCGGCATCTTCGATAAGCTTTGAATAGGCGCGTGCGCAAGCTCCTGCGTCGATGCTTGTGCACAGGCTGGCATGGCCGAGATAACGGTCATAGCTGTCGACCCCGGCGGCATGGCGAAAAGCGAATTCGCCGCCCATGCCGGGCGGCAAGGACACGGTCGGAATGGCGATGCCGGTCTGGCCGTCGATAATCGTATCGCGGTAGCCATTCCAATCGCTGACCACCACCGGAAGACCCGCTGCCATGGCTTCGAGCGGCGTCAAGCCGAAGGATTCCTGAATATTATCGGAGAGCGAGGTGAAGATATCGGCGGCGTACCACACGGATTCGCGCACATGACCATCGCGGCCGTCGAGGAAGATCGTGTTGACCGTTGGGCAGATCGAGCGCGCGCTCTCTTTAAAGGCCTTCTCGATTGAATCGTTGGCGAACCAGCCGGCCTGAATGAGATGGATCTTGCGCTTGCTCTCGCGCGCCGCGTTTTCCAGCCCGAGATACATCGGCAGCGGGTGCGCCTTGGCGTGATAGCTGAGCCGGCCCATGAACAGCGCGACGATATCCTCATCGCCAATTTCGAGACGTTCGCGCCATTCCTTGCGCCAGCCCTCCGCCTTGCCATCGGCCTGCAATTGGGCGCAATCGATGCCGAGCGGAATGATCGGCAACTGAACCGGTGCGTTGGCGATGCCGCGCGTCCGCTCATTGAGATATTCCGCCCAGTCGCCGAGCACCTGGCGATAGGTCTCGCGCACCGCTCCCGAGGTGCAAATCACCGCATCCCAGGACTGAAACGGCGCCACCATCAGATCGCCGATGCTGTCCATGATGCCTTCCGAGGCCGTGGTGTGGGTGACGCCGCAAAGGCTGTAGCCGCGCACATCGAAATGGCGGCGCTGCCAGGCCAAATCCGCCGTGTTCGGCCCCGGCACGAACAGGCAGCCGGCCCTGGCCAATTCACTCGGCTGGTGATGGGGGATCCACTGCGCCGCCTGCTCTGCTCCCGTGAGCCGTGTCAGACGCTCGCGAAAATCGGTAAACATGGCCTCGGATTTGGAATAACAGTAAAGCTGCGCCGCACCGCTATGCAGGGCATAGGCCTTCAGAAAGGCTTCGCCGGCGGCCTGGCGGCCCATGAGCTTGCTGCCCGACGTATCGAAACCCTCGGGATGGTAAAATATAGCGGCATTGCCCGGCATGTCGGCGTCACCTGTAGGACGTGTGCGGCGTGAAAATATCGCGCGTTCATGCGGATCATAGCGGTGCGGGAGAGGCCATCAAGCTATTTGCTGAATGCCATCGCCAAGGCGCGCGGTGGGCGCGCACGGCCGGTCCGGGTCTGCAGCCCCGTATCCCG
>JAPYQV010000201.1 GCA_029937205.1 Alphaproteobacteria bacterium | reverse complement strand
CGCCTGCGCTGCGCCACGCCCGGCGTGACGCTGATCTCACCGCCGCCGCATCACGATATCTATTCGATCGAGGATCTCGCCCAGTTGATTTACGACCTCAAGCAGATCAACCCGCAGGCCCGGGTGTCGGTCAAGCTGGTCGCCGAAGCCGGCATCGGCACCATTGCCGCCGGTGTCGCCAAGGCCAAGGCGGATATCATTCTGATTTCCGGCCATGACGGCGGTACCGGGGCGGCGGCACAAACCAGCCTCAAATATGCCGGCGTTCCGTGGGAAATGGGACTCGCCGAAACCAATCAGGTGCTGACCCTCAATCGCCTGCGCCACACCACTACGCTGCGCGCGGATGGCGGCATCAAGACCGGGCGCGACGTGGTCATCGCGGCCATGTTGGGCGCCGAGGAATTCGGCATCGGCACCGCCTCCCTGGTCGCCATGGGCTGCATTCTGGTGCGCCAATGCCATTCCAACACCTGCCCGGTCGGCATTTGCACCCAGGATGAGGCACTGCGCGCCAAATTCGAGGGCACGCCGGAAAAGGTCGTCAATTTGTTCAGCTTCGTCGCTGAGGAAGTGCGCGAGATATTGGCCTCGCTCGGTGTGCGCAGCTTCGATGAGATCGTCGGGCGCAGCGATCTCCTGCGCCAGGTCAGTCGCGGCAGCCGCGATCTCGACGATCTCGATCTCAACCCGATCCTGGTGCAGGCCGATCCCGGCGGCTTCCCGCGCACCTCGCCGCGTGAGGGCCGCAACGAGGTGCCGGAAAGCCTCGACGAACAAATGATCCGCGACGCCGACGACGCCCTCGAAGTGCCGGAGAAAATGCAGCTCGCCTACACGGTGCGCAACACCCACCGTGCGATTGGCGCCAAACTGTCCTCGCACCTGACGCGGCGCTTCGGCATGACCGGCCTGCCGCCCGATTATTTCACCGTGCGCATGCGCGGCGCCGCCGGCCAATCGCTCGGCGCCTTTGCCGTGCAGGGGCTGAAACTCGAGGTTATCGGCGAGGCCAACGATTATGTCGGCAAGGGCCTCTCGGGCGGCACCATTGTGCTCCGCCTCGCCACCTCAAGCCGGCTGATCTCGAACGATAACGCCATCATCGGCAATACGGTGCTCTACGGCGCCACCGCCGGAAAATTGTTCGCCGCCGGCCAGGCCGGCGAGCGCTTCTGTGTGCGCAATTCGGGCGCGCTGGCGGTGGTTGAGGGCTGCGGCTCGAACGGCTGCGAATACATGACCGGCGGCGTCGCCGTGATCCTGGGTCCGGTGGGCGATAATTTTGGCGCCGGCATGACCGGCGGCATGGCCTTCGTCTACGATACCGACGGCAGCTTCGAGCATCGCGTCAATTCCGATTCAGTGATCTGGCAACGTATTCAGAGCCGCCATTGGGAAGGCGTCTGCCGCGACCTGGTACGCGAACATTACGGCGAAACCCAATCGCGCTTCTCCGAACGTCTGCTCGCCGATTGGACTTTGGAGTCCGGCAATTTCTGGCAAATCTGCCCCAAGGAAATGCTCACCCGCCTCGACCAACCGCTCAGCGATTCAGTCGCGGCGCAGACCGCTTAAAGACTCAGCCAAACGGCACCACCCCCCGGAATGCATCATGCATTCCGGCAAGGGCGACCGCCCGGCGTCTGAGGGCCAGATCAAAAAGACAAGAACCCAGAAAGAATCTACCCACATGAACATTGAAAAAACGCTCATTCATCGCGGCGGGTGCCTGTGTGGCGGGGTTCGCTATGAGGCGGCGGGAACACCTGTGGTGGTCGCACATTGCCATTGCGAAGATTGCCAGCGCAGCAGTGGCGCCGGTCATTCGACAGGGGCGATGTTTGCCAGTGAAAATTTCCACCTGCAGGGTAAGACGGCTCAATACGTCCTTGAATCCAGCCGGGGCAATCAAGTTACAAAACTGTTTTGCCCGGTGTGCGGCAACTCGATCTTGGGCAGCAACAGTGCGATGGCAGGATTTGTCACTGTGAGCCTCGGGACATTTGACGATTCATCGTTGCTGACGCCACAGGTCGTCGTTTTCGCGCGCAACAAAAAGCCGTGGGATGTCATGGACGAATCCCTCCCGACGTTCGATACCCAACCGGATTGGAAACCCGCCGACGGTATCTAAGCCAACAACAGAAAAAATGCGGATGTCGAAGCGACGTCTGCAACCTTGACCGCATAGCTCCAAAGTTTCATCGCGGCTCTCCGGAAGCGCGCGACATGATGCGCCGCATATTGCCCGGCGCCATGAGTTTCTCCGGCGAGTAGGCGAGCGAGACCGCGCCGAACAGTTGCGCCCGGCCTTCCGCATCCCGGGTGAGCGCATGATTGAATGCAGCCTGCTCCGGGCTCGGCTTGGCGAAGGCTGCAAGCCGGAGGGTGAAATCATAGTAGGGCAGGAGCCAGGCATCGCGCGCGCGCTCATAATCGGCCAGTGCCGCGTCCAACTTCTCCGGGTGGCTGAGGTTACGATCGACCGCCTTGGCCAGCATATCGGCGGTGGCAAAAGCGCCGGCAATACCCTGGGCCGTCACCGGGTCCTTCTTCATGCCGGCATCGCCGACCAGCGCCCAACCGGGCCCCCAAGATCTGCGCACGAAGCTCCGCGTACAACCCGAATAGAAGCGCTCAACTTGTTCACCCTCAGCCAACCCGGCGGCAAGCTTAGGCGCGACCCGTTTCAGCATGGCATGAAAGGCAGCCGCCTTGTTGCGCCGGGCGGCGAGAAAATCGTCGATCAGAAAATTGGCGGAAACCAGTACGCTGCCGTCGCTGGACGGAAAGGCAAACGCCCCCGCCCCTTCGCGGATTGTGATGTGCAAGTGATCAACCGCAACGTTCCGCCAATAGCTCCAGATGTTGCTTTGCAGCGGCGCTTCCACATGGTGCTCTTCCGCGCCCGCGCATTTAGCGACCATGGAGGCCGGGCCATCGGCGCCGATAACCAGGCGGGCGCGGGCGCTGAATTCTCGCCCCGACCCGTCTTTTACGCGCACGCCAACGACACGCCCTTGTTCAAACAATAAACCGCCGACCCGGCACCTTGCGCGCAGTTCAGCGCCGGCACGCACAGCGGCGCAGGCCAGCGCGCTATCGAGTATATCGCGCCGTGGCGCACAAGAGCGCGCCATGCCGTCGACCGCTGGCGGCGGTCCGTGCAGCAGCGCGCCGTGCAGATCAATTGTCCAATCGGTGAAACTTGCAGCGCGCGCTTCAAGCGCGTCCAACAGACCCCAATCGCGCAAATAGGCGAGGCCCATAGGATGGATCAAGTGGGTGGAATGGGCCATGTTGGACGGCACGGCGTCGCGCTCGAGCAGCAGCACCCGGTGGCCTTTCTCCGCCAATAACATCGCCGTCGGCGCTCCGGCACAGCGTGCGCCGACCACGATCACGTCATATTGTGGCGATTTCGTTTGCGCCATTTATACCCGTCTAATCCGTATAACGGTCGTGGTGGCGTATCCAGGACATTTTCCACGGCAGGTCCGCTTCATCCCGGCCATGGGGCGCCAGATCGAGAAAATGATAGGTGCCGATCAACGCATCGAGCCCACGCCCGTAACAGGAATAGGTGTGAAATATATCGCCGGATTTATCTTTCAGGAAAACGCTGGCGCCGGGCGCCTCCTCGCTCGGAAAACTGGATGAGCGGTAATTATAGTAAACCTCGCCTTTCGCCATTTCTTCCGGTGAAAACGACACGTGATAGTCGCGGTTAAATTCACTGCCTTCGGACGACACCCATTTGAACGACCAGTCCATGCGCGCCTTGAACGCGTCGATCTTGGCCAGCGGTGCGCGCGAGACAGCGAGGAGGGTCACGTCCCGGTTGGCGAGATGGACGATGCTGCCGTCGAGATGATCGCTCAAATACGAACAGCTCGGGCACCCTTCCGACCAATCGGGGCCGAACATGAAATGATAAACAATCAGCTGCGAGCGCCCGTCGAACAAATCGCCCAGCGTCTCATCGCCGCGAGGCCCGGTGAACACATAGTCCTTGTCGACCTGGAAATAGGGCAGCGCGCGCCGTTCGGCGCTCACCCGGTCGCGCAATTGGGTGAGTTCCTTCTCCCGCGTCAAATGCGCCTGGCGCGCCGCGATCCATTCGTCTCGGGATACGATCGGGTGTTTCATGGTTCCGCTCCTGTTTTGTCGCTTTGTGATGTTGGACCAGGCCAATATCTCCTATTCGCCGAGGGAGACCACACCGAACTGATTTAATATTCTGGCAAAATCGCCGTGCTGCTTCATCGATTTCATCACGCCTGTAACATCGGCCACCAAATCGCTGTGATTTGAATGGATATAATGGAACAGGGGATCCCGTTGTACGGGCGGCAAGAGCATCACCACATTTTTTAATCCATGATCGGCGATAATTTTTTCGCCGGAGAAGCGATTGGCGATGACGATATCCATGCGTTTGTTTTCGACCATGGTGAAGGCATTCACATCGTTGCCGGTAAGGTGGCGGTCCATCCCCACGGTGTTTTGCTCAGCGACTTTGTAACCTCGATGAAAAACGAGGCGGTACGGCTTCAGGCTTTGCCAGCCGTCGATCTTCAGCGTCGGGTCGTGCCCGAAGGCCATTTGCTCAGCCGTGACATGACTGACCGGAATGGGGATGAGGTTGGAATATTTGGCCTCGATACCTTCGATACGCACCAATTCACCGTCCGAGCGGCCGCGGTTGGACATCTGAAGCGCGCGCTCCGCCGAAAGGGATTTGAAGACGACCGCCACACCGATGGCGGCATAGGCCTGGCGAATGATTTCCGCAGCGGCATCATGGAATGCATTTTTTTCTTGTGGAAAATTAAACGTCGGTTGCCTGTCTTCGGCATGAGCTGAAGTCGCCGCGAACAAAGCCAGCAGACCCGCAACAATCAAACGAAACACCATGACCCATTTCCTTCGTTGACACGGGAACAATAGCATTTACCGCCGACGACGGCGCCGAAGATCAGGCGAGACGGTCGAGCACTTCCTTGGCGTCTTTCAGATCGGCGATCTCAAACCCATCGGTGAACCATTCATAAACCGGCAAGAGCAGATCGCGCGCCGCGTCCGTTTTGTCTTGGCTGTGCCACAGACGGGCCATACTGGTCGCCGCGCGAAGCTCCCAGGATTTGGCGTTTTGCGAGCGCGCCGCATCGATTGCCTGATGAAAACAGGCCTCCGCCTCGGCGTCATTCGCGCCATCGCATTCGAGCAAGAGTTGGCCTTTGAGGCGCAGTAAATCTGGCACCCAGAAGCGTTCGCCGTTCCGCTCAATATCGCTAAGCGCCTCAGCAACGATTTCAAGACCTGCTTCGATCTGACCGCTCCGGCTCAACATACCGGCCAGTAACTTTTGCCAGAAAGGCGTGATCGTAAAGGAACCAATAGCGTGGCAGCCCTCAATTCCCTTGCGAATCTCGGCGATGCCGCCGCCGCTGTCACCCGTCTCAAAGCGCGCCCAACCCGACAGGATTTTGGCCCAGGCGGCATATTGCACCAAGTCTCGTTCGACAGCGAGTTCCGCAAGGGCGTCGGCGTTCTCCAGCACCGCATTAGGATCACCTCTAAACAAGTGAGCCAATCCCAAACACCACAGTCCGACGGCCTCGCTGATGGGATGATCCAGCTTTTTTGCTAACGCGAAGCCTTGCGTCGTTCTATCCAGGGCCTGATCCGGATACCCGAGCGCATAGTAGATCCAGGCACTAACCGAATAGCTGCCGACGCAATAATTGGATCCGCCGAGGCGAAGGGCGTATTCGTCATGAATTGCGCTGTCATATTCGAACGTAACCTGATCCAGGTAGGATCGGGCTAAATC
>JAPYQV010000200.1:1740-5844 GCA_029937205.1 Alphaproteobacteria bacterium | reverse complement strand
GTGTCAGGCCGGTGGCGCGGGCAAATTCGCCATTGCCGTCAGCCAGCATCTCGACCGCATCGCCCGTGCCCAAATTTTCGCCCCACGCCTGCATGACGAAGGCATCGTTCACCGATACGCAGGCGATGGCGTCCACACCCTTGGCTTTCAGCGCATCGGCATTGGCGATAAAGCTCGGCACATGCTGGGCCGAACAGGTCGGCGTAAAGGCGCCGGGCACAGAAAACAGCGCCACCTTCCGCCCCTTGAAATAATCGTCGCAGGAGATGTCGGAAAGGCCATCGGCCGTCAATTTCTTGAAATTTACTGAAGGCACCTTGTCGCCTACTTTGATCGTCATTACTTGTCTCCCTGCTTGCCGTTACACGAAAAATTTCAACGCTCGCGAGCGCATCGGCCAAATACCTGCGCGCCTCACAGAGATAATATGCGTGGCTGGCGGTCGGATTACAATTACCAAAAATCGCGCCGGCCGCTGTAAAATCTATCGATTAATTAAGGAAACTATTGTCACCTATATGGCGAATTGAGACACTGATCCAAGTTCATTACACACATTGGGCGAGCCGGAGAATGAAAGCATGAAAGTGCCGTCGCTCTATTTCGAGGGTCAGCTTCTGGTCGCTATGCCGGCCATGCCGGATCCGCGATTCGAGCGGTCCGTGATTTACTTATGCGCCCATTCCGAAGAAGGCGCGATGGGGATCGTGGTCAATAAGCCACTCGAATCCTTAAGTTTCTCCGAGCTTCTCGAGCAATTGGAAATCGAGGCCGAAAGCGTCGATGAGCGCATCCGCGTTCATTTTGGCGGGCCTGTCGAGGCGGCGCGCGGGTTCGTGCTGCATTCCGCCGATTATATCCATGACGCGACGATGATGGTCGATGATGAATTCGCCCTGACTGCGACGGTGGACGTGCTGAAGGCCCTGGCCGAAGGCGACGGGCCGCGCGACAGCCTGTTGGCATTAGGTTATGCCGGCTGGGCACCCGGTCAGTTGGATGAAGAAGTGCAAGGCAATGGCTGGCTCACGGTGCCGGCCAATGAAGAAATCGTCTTCCGCCAGGAAAATGATACGAAATGGCAAAGCGCGGTCGCCAGCCTGGGCGTCGATATTTCCAACCTCTCGGCTGAGGTTGGCCACGCTTGAGGCGACCCGTCAGCCGGGTCTGCGCCATTCATCCTCGATCACGGCGAACAGCAGGTGATCGCGCCACACACCGTTGATCTTCAAAAATTTCCGGGCATAGCCTTCGCGGCGAAAACCGCAGCGCTGCAACAGCGCCTGGCTGGCGTTGTTGTTGGGCATACAGGCGGCTTCGACGCGGTGTAATCCAAGATTGCCAAAACAATGACGCAAGGCGCAATTCAAACCTTCCGTCATGTAGCCGTTGCGCGCATAGGGTTCGCCGATCCAGTAGCCGACATTACAGGTCTGGGCAACGCCGCGCTGGACATTGCTCAGCGTGACCCCACCCATCAGCGCATCGTCCGAGAGGCGAGTGAGAAAATAGGAGTAACAAATATCGTCATTGGCATCGCGCTGCTGACGGCGCAGACGGCGGCGATAGGCAGCACGGCTATGGGCATCGCTCGCCCAAGCGGGCTCCCAGGGCACGAGAAAATCGCGTGACGCCGTGCGCAATTCCGCCCAATTCTGCCAATCGCGCAACTCCGGCGGGCGCACCCGCACCAGGCTGCCGAGCAATTGCGAATCGTCGCGCTCGGCGCGCGAAGCGCGTAAGACGGACATCAGGCAAAGCGCTCCGCGACGCGATCATACGTCTCGAGGTCGGAAATCGGGCCAAGCGCGGCCAGGCTCGGCCGGCTACGCTCGAATATCCGCCCGGCGACCCGGACAATGTCTTCCGCGGTGATCGCGTCGATCTCCGCCACCATCTCGTCGATTGGAATGGCGCGACCGAATATCAGCAGTTGCCGTCCCAGGCGCTCGCATCGCGACGAGGAAGATTCGAGCGACATCATCAGGCCCGATTTGATCTGGGCGCGGGCGCGCGCCACTTCCTCATCGCTCACCTGGTTGCAAACTTTGTGCAATTCATCGGCAATGACCGGCGTGAGCTCCTGCAATTTATCGGGCCCGGTACCGCAATAGACGCCGAACACGCCACCATCCACATAGGATGAGGCAAAACTGAAAACGCTGTAGGCCAAGCCGCGGCGCTCTCGAATCTCCTGAAATAGGCGGGACGACATGCCACCGCCGAGCAGGGTCGAGAGAAGTTGCACGGTGTAGAAATCATCGTCGTCATAAGGGATCCCGTCGAAACCCAGCACGAGATGGGCCTGCTCCAGATCCTTCGAGGTGCGCATATCCCCGCCGCGATAATTCGCCGACAGATCATCGGCCGGCTGAGCCGGGGGCAGCGTGTCGAAGGCATTTCCCACCATATCGGTAAAATCTTGATGATCGAGCCGGCCGGCGCCGATCACCACCATGTTGAGCGGGCTGTAATGGCGCGCCATATAACCGGCCAGCACATCACGCGAATAGTTGGCGACCTGTTCCGCCGGGCCGAGGATGGAGCGGCCAAGCGGCTGATCCGGATAGACGATTTTCTGGAACTGATCAAAGACAACATCGTCGGGTGTGTCGTGCGCCTGGGCAATCTCCTGAATGACCACGGCGCGTTCGCGCTCAAGCTCGTCTTCGGCAAAGACCGAATGCTGCAGAATATCGGCCAAGATATCGACCGCGAGGCCGGTATCTTCCTTCATGATCTTGCAGTAATAGGCGGTTTGCTCGCGCGAGGTGTAAGCATTGACGTGGCCGCCCACCGCTTCAATCTCTTCGGCGATTTCGAGCGCGCTGCGCCGCTCCGTGCCCTTGAACGCCATATGCTCCAAGAGGTGAGACACACCGTTGATTTCAGCGCTTTCATAGCGCGCGCCGACATCGACCCAAACGCCAACAGACGCCGTCTCAAGGTGCGGCATATTCTCACTCACCACCCGCAGCCCATTGGGCAAAGTGGAAATCTCAGTTGTCACGCACTATTTCCTTTCCGTTAACCCGCCCGGCATTCCCGGACGAACGCTTTCACCGCCGCCAGGTCATTTGGCAGATGCGTCACATGCTCCGGACGCTCAAGTAAATCGGCCAACCGATGCGGCAAATCCGGACGAACGCCAGTGGCCCGCTCGACCGCATCCGGAAACTTAGCCGGATGTGCGGTGGCAAGACAAATCATCGGTGATTGGTCCGCGCCCTGACCGACGTCAGCATCTTGTTGCCATTCCCGTAATTGATCTTCGGCCGCCGCCACACCGGCGGCGCTATGTGGATCTATGAGGGTGCCGCATTCGCGCCACACCCGGGCCATGCAGTCGAGCGCGCGGTCATCGTCAACGCGCCGGCCCGAGAACTGACGGCGCACCGCGTCGAGCTTGTCCGCCGCGACGTCGAAGCCGCCGGTCTGATCCAGATTGCCGATCAACGCCCGAACGGCGGCGCCGTCCCGGTCGTACAATTCAAACAGCAAACGCTCGAAATTACTGGCAATCTGAATATCCATGCTCGGGCTGATACTGGAAATGACGTCGTTCTTGAAGTAGCCGGCGCCGGCAATAAAGCGCGCCAAAATATCGTTGGCATTGGTCGCCACCAGCAAACGGCGGATCGGCAGGCCGAGACGGGTGGCGACGTAACCGGAATAGACATTGCCGAAATTTCCCGTCGGCACGGCAAATGTTACGGGGCGCGTCGGCGACCCCAGGGCCAACGCCGCGTAGGCGTAATAGACCGTCTGGGCCAATATCCGCACCCAGTTTATCGAGTTGATGGCGGCCAGATTCAGTTCGTCGCGGAACGTGAGATCGTTGAACATGGCTTTGACCATGGCCTGGCAATCGTCGAAAGTTCCTTTGATCGCCACATTGTGCACATTGGCCTCATCCACCGTGGTCATCTGGCGGCGCTGCACTTCAGAGACCCGGCCTTCCGGGTGCAGAATGACAATCGAGAGCGCTTCCCGCCCGCGGCAGGCCTCGATCGCCGCAGAGCCGGTATCGCCGGAGGTGGCGCCGACGATGGTCAAGCGCTGGCCGCGGCGCGCCACCACGTGATCAAACAGGCGGCCTAAAAA
>JAPYQV010000200.1:0-1730 GCA_029937205.1 Alphaproteobacteria bacterium | reverse complement strand
GCCTAAAAACTGCAGGGCGTAATCCTTAAACGCCAATGTCGGTCCGTGATAAAGCTCCATCAGCCAGAAACCGGAATCAAGCTGCCTCAAAGGCGCCGTCGCTGGATGCTCAAATCCGGCATAAGTTTCCTCGGCGATACGCGCCAGTGCCGCCGGAGCGACCGCATCGCCGATAAAGGGCTGGATCAGGCGCACCGCGAGATCGGCATAGCCGAGCGAGGCCATTTCCGCCAATTCGCTTTCAGCGTATGGCGCCGGCCAGCTTTCCGGCACAAACAAGCCGCCGTCGCGCGCCAGGCCGGCCAGCAGCACATCTTCAAACGACTCACTGTTAGCGCCGCCATCAGCGCGGGTGCTCACATATCGCATGGGCGCTCCGCATAGGTCATGGTTATCGCTCCCTGGTGCTAACCAAGATAGCGCATCTGGAGATGTGCTTTAAAGGGGTCAGCGGAAAGCGGAGCGCCGGTGGCGCGCTCGATCAGTTCATGGCTCGAATAGCGCGACGCCTGGCTGTGAACCACCTTGCCGAGCCAAGCCAGCAATGGCGCGAACGCCCCCGCGGCGAGGGCCGCAGGCAGGCCGTCTATCTCCCGGCGGGCGCTGGCAAAGAGCTGCGCCGCGATCAAAGCGCCGAGGGTATAGCTCGGGAAATAGCCGATATCGCCGCCTGCCCAATGGATATCCTGAAGACAGCCCTCGGCATGGTTTTTGGGTGTCAGGCCGAGAAATTCCTGCATGCCCTGTTGCCAAGCGTCGGGCAAATCCTGCGCCTGCAGGTCACCGGAGATCATCGCTTTCTCGAGCCGGTAACGCAGCATGATATGGGCCGGATAGGTCACTTCATCGGCGTCGACGCGAATGAAGCCCGGCGCTACGTGAACCGCCATGCGATGCAAATTCTCCGGCGCAAACGCGGCGGCGGCGGCCGCCGAATCTAGTGAGTCGAATGCGTCTTGCATCAACGGCGCGGCAAATTTGAAAAATTCACCGCTGCGGCAGGCCTGCATCTCCATCAGCAGCGACTGACTTTCATGCAGGCTCATGCTGCGCGCCTCGCCCACCGGCTGGCCGCGCCAATCTTCGGGCAGGCCGCGCTCATAGAGCGCATGACCGGTTTCATGCAGCACGGCCATCACCGAGGAGGCGAAATCGCTCTCGTCATAGCGTGTAGTGATGCGGACATCCTCCGGCACGCCGCCGCAAAATGGATGATGGCTTTCATCCAGCCGTCCATGATCGAAATCGAAGCCGATATGGCCCATCAGCGTCTTCGAAAGCGCCCGCTGGTGCGCCACCGGAAAGGGGCCGGTGGGCCGGAGCGGCGCCGGCTCGCGCGCCTGTTTTTCCAACACCTGGGCGAGGAATTCGGGGAGAAACGTGCCTAGATCGGCAAATATGCCATCGATCTCGGCGGTGCGGAAGCCGGGGTCATAGCCGTCTATCAGGGCGTCGTAGGGGGCCAGACCAAGCGCCGCCGATTTCGCTTCGGCCTTTTCCCGGATCAACACCAGAAGCGGCGCGAAGGTTTGGCAAAACGCATTGAAATCGCTCGACGGGCGTGCCTCGCGCCACACCATCTCGCACGCCGACGCGGCTTTGCTGAAGGCTTCCACCAAATCGGCGGGCAAGGCATTGGCGTGGCGCCAGCGCAGCCGCATCTCGGAGAGGTTGGCATTTTGCCACGGTTCCAAATCGTCCCGCGTGGCTTCCGCCGTGTCGAACAGATC
>JAPYQV010000199.1 GCA_029937205.1 Alphaproteobacteria bacterium | reverse complement strand
AGCCAGAAGCATCCGCCGCCGTTTTTCCACGGCATCTGGGCGGCGTCGGTGCGCGAGGATTTGCGCATCGAGGGCAATATCACCGTGCTGATGCAGAATTTGCGTAATTTTACCGCGCAGTTTGAATTGCTGCGCCAAACCGGCGTGCCGGTGTAAGGGAGGGGACGGAAAATGGCAAAAATTTCCCCGGTGATCGGGCGCTACGTCACCATCGACGTCGATGACCTGGAATACCGCGTGTTCTGGCTCGAAAACGGCGACGGCCCGCCGCTGGTTTGCCACCACACGGCGGCGACCCATAACCATCAATGGCGCCACCTGTTGGAAGATGAGGATTTCACGTCACGCTACCGCATCATCGCCTACGATATGGCGCGCCACGGCAAGTCGGACCCGCCGCGGAATGCCGAGTGGTGGAAAGAGGATTATCGTCTGACGGCGGACCATTTCGTCAATTTCGTCACTGCTTTTTGCGATGCGCTCGAACTCGATCAGCCGACATTCCTGGGCTCGTCCTTTTCCGGCTGCGTGGCGCTGCATTTGGCACTGCGCTGCCCGGAGCGGTTCCGCGCCATTATCCCGCTGCAGGCGGCCGATTACGCGCCCGGCTGGTGGCTCGATTGGTGGCGCCATCCCCATACCAATGGCGCGCAGGTCTGCTCGAGCGGTGTGTGGGATATGATGGCGCCGATGTCACCCGATGACGAGCGCTGGTTGACGCTGTGGTATCACATGCAGGGCGCCGAAGTGCTCAAGGGCGATTTACATTTTTATTCGATGGATCATGATCTGCGCGGGCGCCTGCACGAAATCGACACCGCCAAATGCCCGCTGGTGATGATGACAGGCAGCTATGATTTTCTCACCCCGCCGGAGGTCACCCGGGCGACCGCCGAGCAGGTCGAGGGCTGCGAATTCATCGAGATGAAGAATCTCGGCCATTTTCCCATGAGCGAGAACTATCCGCTGTTCAAACCTTATCTCGCCCAGGCGCTTGAAATTATCGATCGCAAACTGGCGACCTAACTAACTAATTAACGATACGCCAGCTGCCGTCGGGCTGGCGGCAGGCGGTGCCGTAGGCCTGCTGGGTCTCGCCGCCGATGGTGACGGTTTGCTGATATTCGCGGCATGGTTGGCCGGAGTCGGTGTAGGAGGTGCGGGTCGGCGTGATGGTGCCGCTATTGCCGCTGTCCGGATTGCTCCAGGTGCTGCTTTGTCCGGTCGGGTTTGATTCGAGCGCATCGCCGGCGGAGCGCTCGGCGTAGAGCTGGTCCGCCTTGTCGAGCGATTTGCCGACTTCTTGTCCGATGAAGAATCCTATTAGGGCGCCCACTGCGGTCGCCGCGAGTTGGCCCGAGCCACTGCCGACTTGCGCGCCGGCCAGACCGCCGAGGGCGGCACCGCCGAGCGAGCCAATGGTTTCCTTGTCGCCGGCATTTTGATTGCACGCGCCGAGCCCGACCATGCCGAGCAACGCGATGCCAAGGGCTGCATTTCGCACGATTTTCATAGTCTTCGCTCCTCACTCCAAGGGATTTTATGGGCCGCACTTTCAAGTACGGCAACACTCTCTATGCACATAATAGAACTAATATTGGCGGATTCCGGATTATGACAATAAATTGTGGCGGATTGATGTGTTTGTGATCACAGTAGGCGCGGTAGCGCTCCGGCGCGATGGTGATAAGACCATGAAACAATACAAAAAAAGCGGAAAGTGAACGGCATGGCGATGGCCCAGGGAAGAGACCCATTCGACCTGTTTGGTGAATGGTATGCGGGCGCCGAGGAATGCGGTCTCACGGAACCCACGGCGATGACCCTGGCGACGGCGGACGAAGCCGGGCGGCCGAGCGCGCGGATGGTCCTGTTGAAGGGGTATGACGAGAGCGGTTTCGTTTTCTACACCAATCTGGATAGCCGGAAGGGGCGCCATATGCGCGTCAATCCCCATGCGGCGTTATGTTTTTTTTGGATGCCGCTCGGCCGGCAAGTGCGGGTCGAGGGACCGGTCTCCCTGGTTTCCGAGGCCGAAGCGGATGCCTATTTCGCGACGCGGCAAAAGGACAGCCAGATCGGCGCCTGGGCGTCGAAGCAGTCGTCGCCCCTGGAGGGCATGTTGGCTCTGGAACGCCGCGTCGCCAAATACGCGCTCAAATTCGCTATCGGCAATGTGCCGCGCCCGGATTTCTGGTCGGGCTTCCGCCTGGTGCCGGAGCGCATCGAATTCTGGCAGCACCGCGCCTCACGCCTGCATGAAAGATTGCAATATGAACGCGGCCCAGGGGATTCTGACGGCTGGGTGAGCGAACGCCTCTTCCCTTGAGAATCTAAATTCGCGCAGTCGAGCCGCTCTACCGCTAAACTTGGCCGATGGCACAGCCAACTATAACCGGCGAGCAAGCCAAGCGCCTGATGCAGCGCGCGACGCGCGCCGCTGTCTGCGTCGCGTTGCTGCTGATCGTCCTCAAACTCGGCGCTTGGCTGATGACCGGCTCGGTCAGCCTGCTCTCGTCCCTGGCCGATTCGGCAATGGATGCGCTGGCCTCGCTGATCAACCTGTACGCGGTGCACCAGGCCCTGCAACCCGCTGATTCAGAACATAGATTTGGCCATGGCAAGGCGGAACCCCTGGCCGGCATCGGGCAGGCAACGTTTATTTGCGCCTCCGGCATATACCTCATTGTCGAAGCGGTCGGGCGTCTTCTTGAGCCCCGCGCCATCGAGCAGGGTGCGGTCGGCCTCGGCGTGATGGTATTTTCCATCGCCGTCACGGCGGCCCTGGTGGCCTACCAGCGCTCGGTGGCGCGGCGCACCAACTCCTTGGCGATTCGCGCCGATTCGGTGCATTACGCCACCGATATTCTGGTCAATGGCGGTGTCATTGTTTCGCTTCTGCTGGTCATGTTTCTCGATTGGGGCATGGCCGATCCGATCGTCGCCCTGATCATCGCCGGCTTTATCATCTACAGCGCGTTCCGGATCGCGCGTGAATCGCTCGATCACCTGATGGACCACGAGTTGCCCGATGCCGATCGCGAACGGATCAAGGAAATCGTCCTCGGCCACCCCTCGGTGATCGAATGCCACGATCTGAAAACCCGCTCGGCTGGGCTGAACAGTTTCATACAGTTGCACATCTCCATGGACGGTAGTCTCAGCCTGAATGCCGCGCACGAAATCTCCGATACGGTGGAACTGGATATCCTCGCCGCCTTTCCCAATGCCGAAGTGATCATCCACGCCGATCCGGAAGGCGTGGACGAAGCACGCCAGGAATTCCAGACCTGAAAATTGGATTCGGAACATGCCATTCATCCGCTGGATAGGGTGCATTTTGGTGTTGGCGGCGCTGCTGCCCGCAGCGGCATTCGGCAATTCGTCGCCGATCGAGGATGCCTTGCAAAAATCGGCCGAACTCAAGCCGCAGGAGCGTTATCTCGAGGCCGTTCCCCACACGGAAGAGGCACTCAAGCTCGGCGTGCACGAGTTTGGCCTGATCCATCCGCTGGTCGCCAAATTGCTCAGCCAATTGGCCGGGCTCTATGCCGCCGCAGGCCAATACGGTGACGCCGAGCCGTTTTACCAGCGCGCGCTAGAGGTTCAGGTGCGGCTTCTCGGGCCCGACCACCTGGGCGTCGCCGCAAGCCTGAGTGAATTGGCGCTCAATGACCAGGCGCAAGGCAGATACGGCGAAGCCGAAGCCGGTTTCCTGCGTGCGCTGGCAATTGTTGAGAAGACCCACGGCCCGGACAATACGCTGCTCACAAGCTTTCTCAACAGCCTGGCCGAACTCTATTTGGCCGAAGACAGGTACGCTGAGGCGGAGCCCTATTACCAACGCGCGCTGGCGATTGTCGAGAAAGCCGCCGGCCCGATGCATGATTTCGTGTCCTACCCGCTCTACAAATTGACCTTGCTCTACCAGTCGCAAGGCAAATACGCCGACGCCGAGCCCTTGTCCGAGCGCCTGCTGGCAATTCGTGAGAAGGCGCTCGGTTCAAATCACCCCGATGTCGCGCAGCGCCTCAACGAGTTGGCCTTGCTCTATCGTTCACTCGGCAAACATGCCGAAGCCGTGCCGCTCTCCGAGCGCGCGCTGGAAATCCGCGAGAAGGTCTTTGGGCCTGAGCATCCCGACGTGGCGGCAACCCTCACCACATTGGCCCGGCTCCATCATGACCAGGGCGATCACATTGTGGCCGAACGGCTATATCGACGCGCGCTGGCGATCGACAGTAAGGCGCCTGACGAACTGCGCCCGGGCGCCGCCGAGACGCTGCGGAATTACGCCGATCTGTTGCGCCAAACCGGGCGCGATGCCGAGGCGGACGAATGGCAGGCCAGGGCCGATGCGATACGTGAGATGCGCGCAGAAGAAATTAATTGAGGCGCCGCCCGGATGAGGCACGCGACGGGTGAGAAAATGTCAGCGTTATTGAATCTGGGCGACATGCAGCCGATCATGGCGGCCGAGGATTTTGCCTTCATGATCAAGGGCCGCCCCGGCTGCTACATATTGATCGGCAATGGCGCCGGTGAAGGCACCTGCGACGTGCACAATCCCAATTACAATTTTAACGACGATGCCATCTTGTTCGGCGTCAGTTACTAGGTAAAATTGGTGCAGATGTCTCTACCGAATGGGTCATAATAAATTGATCGACGAGCGTCAGGCCGATGAGATTCGGAACGTCGAAGTCGATGGCTACAATCTGGTGACCTACAGCTTTGGCGCCGGCGATGAAGTGTTGTTTTGCCTTAATGGCGGCCCCGGAATGGCGTGCGATTATATTCGCGATTCCCACTCCTGGCTTGCCGACAAGGGCTATCGTGTCGTCTGCTATGACCAGCTCGGCTGCGGCGCATCGGACCAGCCCGACGATCCGGCGCTCTGGACATTGGCGCGTTATGTGCGCGAGGCCGAAACCGTGCGCCAGGCGCTTGGCCTCGGCACCGTTCACCTTTATGGCCATTCCTGGGGCACCTGGTTCGGCATCGAGTACGCGCTCACCTATCCCGACAGTTTCAAATCACTGATCATCGCCAACGGGTCGGCGGATATCGTCCATTCGGTTGGCGAGCAGTTGCGCCTCAGAAAAGTGCTCGGCACAGAGACCGAAGCGATGATGCAGCGCTACGAGGCGCGCGGCATGTTCGATCATCCCGAATATGAGGCGGCGCTGACGTTGCTGAATTACCGCTTTGTCTGCTGCTTGGAAACCTGGCCCGACGCCTTGAACCGCTCCATCCTCGGCTTCAATCCGGCACCCTTCGTTGCCCTCCAGGGCCCCAACGAATTTTGCTACACCGGCGCCATGGAGGATTGGAACCGAATTCCCGACTTGCACAAGATCACTCAACCGACGCTGATCATGACCGGGCGCTATGATGCCGGCGTCGGCCGGCGCATGCATGACGAATTACCGAACTCTGAAGTCTGTACCTTCAAGAACAGCACGCATGTGATCATGTGGGAGGAACCCGAGGCCTATTTCCAGTCGTTGCTTGCCTTCCTCGATGCCCACAAGAACTGATCATAATGGCGTGTGGTGAGTTCGGCCGTCCAACGACTCAGCGCGTCTCTTCGCCCGTCCAATACGCTGCGAATAATGTTGGCGAGGGCGGCCTTTTTGAACGGCTTTTGAATGACATGGGCGCGTTCATCCAATTCGGTATAATTGTTGAACGCTTCTTTCGCATATCCGGTCATGTAGACGACACGGGTGGTGGGGCTGCGGTGGCGAACCACGGCCGCAAGATTAGGGCCGTTCATGGTTCCAGGCAAGACCACATCTGACAGCATGAGGTCGATCGGTGTCGCGGTGTGTTCAATAATCTCC
>JAPYQV010000198.1 GCA_029937205.1 Alphaproteobacteria bacterium | reverse complement strand
ATGAGGAGTTTGAATCCGCCAGTATCGTGGCCCGGCGCCACGGTCGCTCGAGAAGTTGGGATACAACGGCAAGCGAGTTTGAAACCGTCTTTCGATGAAGGTTCTGTTCATTACCTCGACGCGCATTGGCGACGCGGTACTCTCGACGGCGCTGCTGTCCCACCTGAGCGAAACATACCCAGAAGCTAAATTCACCATCGCCTGCGGCCCGCTTGCCGCGCCGCTGTTCAGCGCAACCCCAAACGTGGTGCGGGTCATCGCCCTGCAAAAGCGCCGCGCCAGCCTGCATTGGTTTGGGCTATGGCAGGCCTGTTGCGGGACATGGTGGGATCTGGTCGTCGATTTACGCGCCTCGGCGATCTCCTATTTCCTGATGACTCGCCGGCGCATGGTGTGGCGACGGGATGATCGCGCCGTTCACCGCGTCAATTCGTTGGCCGAGCTTGCCGGGTTAAGCGAGGCGCCGGCGCCGCGTTTGTCGACCGGCGCGCAGCACCGCGATGCGGCGGACAAACTCCTGGGTGCCGCGCGGCCGATATTGGCGCTCGGGCCGACGGCCAATTGGCCCGGCAAACAATGGCAGGCGGAACGATTTGTTGAATTGGCGCGACGTTTGACCGCGGCGGACGGCATCTTACCCGGTGCGCGAATCGCTATTTTGGGCGCCGCTTCGGAACGTGGCGACGCGGCGCCGGTGGTTGCGGCGTTGCCGGCGGATCGGGTGATCGACCTGGTCGGCAAGCTGGATCTCCTCACCGCGGCCGCGCTGCTCGAACGCTCGGACATGTATATCGGCAATGATTCCGGCTTGATGCATATCGCGGCTGCCTCCGGCGTGCCGACACTGGGCCTGTTCGGGCCGAGCAAGGAAGCGCATTATGCACCGTGGGGCGCGCGTACCTCTGTGGTGCGCACGGCTTTGGATTATGACGAATTGGTCGGCGGACCCGGCTATGACCACCGCACGACAGGAAACCTGATGGAAAGCCTGAGCGTAGACATGGCGGCGGACGCGGCGCGGCGGTTGTGGGCGGAAGGCACATGAACGGCACGGGGCGCAAATTATCCGCTGCGCTCTGTGTGCACAATGAAGCGGCGCAATTGGCGGATTGCCTGGAGACATTGTCGTTCGCCGATGAAATCGTCGTCGTGCTCGACCGTTGCAACGACGATTCCAAAGGGGTGGCGGAGAAATTCGGCGCGCGCACCGTCGAAGGCGCCTGGCCGCTCGAGGGACCGCGGCGCCATGCCGGTATCGATCTGTGCACGGGTGACTGGATCTTGGAAGTCGATGCCGATGAGCGCGCCTCGGAGGCCTTGGGGCGGGAGATCCGCCAAACCATCGAACACGCCGCGCCGGGTTATTTTCTTGTGCCCTTCGATAATTACATCGGCACTCGCTTGGTGCGCTATGGCTGGGGCGGCTCGTGGGGCGTGATGGCGGCGCCGCGCCTGTTTACACCAGGCGCCAAGCATTGGGGCGACAGCCGCATCCATCCGCCGCTCACCCTCGAGGGCCCGAAGCGCCGGTTGAAAACGCCGATGAAGCATTATGTCGACCGCGACTTCGCCGACATGATCGACCGCCTGCAACGCTATAGCGATACCCGGGCGGCAGACTTGCGCGCCGGCGGCGAGAAACTGCCGCCGATGATCTGGACGCTGCGGCGTTCGGTATCGCGTTTTCTCAAATGCTACTTTTCGCGCAAGGGCTATCGCGAGGGACGTTGGGGCTTTGCCATCGCGCTGATGGCGGCGCTCTACCCCCTGCTCTCCCACCTCAAAGCGGAGTTGGATAAGGGCGGCGATGAATAAGGGCGGTAATGACTAAGTCGGGCGGCACGCCGGGCCTGCGCCTGATGCAGGCCATCGCCGGCGGCGAACGCGGTGGCGCGGAAGCGTTCTTTGTGCGACTTGCCACGGCGCTCAAGCGTGCCGGTGTGGAACAGCATATTCTGGTTCGGCGCGGCCGGCCGTGGATCGCCGATATACGTGCCGGCGGCCTGCAGCCGATCGAGCTGCCATTTGGCGACTGGGCGGATTTCAGCACACGCCGCGCCTTCGGGCGCGAAATCTCGGCGTTCAAACCGCATGTGGTTCTCACCTGGATGAATCGGGCCAGCCATCTCTGCCCCAATACCGTATCCGGCCATGACTTCGTCCATGCAGCGCGCCTCGGCGGCTATTACAATCTCAAATATTATCGCTCGTGCGATCACTTGATTGGCAATACCGAGGGTCTTGAACGCTATATCAAGGATCAGGGTTGGCCGGCGAATCGCGCCCATTATATCGCCAACTTCGTTTCCGCCGACCGCGCGCCGGCGTCAGCGCGGTCCGAGTTTTCGACGCCAGGTGATGCACCGCTGATTCTCGCTCTCGGGCGCCTGCATAGCAATAAGGCGTTTGACCTGTTGCTGAAGGCGCTGGTGGATCTGCCCCAGGCGTTTGCCTGGATTGCCGGCGAAGGGCCGCTCAAACATGAGCTGCAATCGTTGGCACAGAAACTCGGCGTTGAAGAGCGTCTGCGCTTTCTCGGTTGGCGCGACGATGTCGCGGCGCTGCTGGCGGCGGCGGATGTTTTGGTTTGTCCGTCACGCATCGAGCCGCTCGGCAATGTCGTGATCGAGGCGTGGGCGCATGGCACGCCGGTGGTCGCCGCCGCTGCCGCCGGGCCGGCGAGCCTGATCGCGTCGGGCGAGACCGGCCTGTTGGTGCCGCTCGAAGATGCCCCGGCCTTGGCGACCTCGATCCGCACCCTGATCGATAATCCGTCCCTGGCGGCACGCCTGGCCGAGTCTGGCCGCAATGCCTATGAAGAAAATTTCACCGAGGCGGCAATCGTCCGGCGCTATCTCGATTTCTTTGAACAGGTACGTGCCTGATGTGCGGCATTGCCGGCCTGATGGCGCTGGAGGGCGGTTCACCGGACCAGGCGGCGGTGGCGCGCATGGTCGATGCCCTGGCGCACCGCGGCCCGGATGGCCGCGGCGCCTATAACGCCCAGGATGTGGCATTCGCCCATAACCGGCTGTCGATCATCGATCTCATAACCGGTGACCAGCCGTTCGATGACGAGGCCGGCGCGGCGCTGATCGTCAATGGCGAGATATACAATTACATCGAGTTGCGCGCGCGCCACCCGGAGCTTAACTTCACCACAAAGAGCGACTGCGAGACGCCGCTTCGACTCTATCCCGGCGAGGGCTTGGATGTGGCAGGATCATTGCGCGGCATGTACGCTCTGGCGCTGCACGATCGGCGCGAAAACAGCCTGATGCTGGCGCGCGATCCATTCGGCATCAAGCCGCTCTATTATGTCGAGGCGGCATCCGGCCTGGCCTTTGCCTCCGAACCGCAGGCGTTGATCGCGGGCGGTTTCGCGCGCGCCGACAATCTATCCGAACGTGGATTGCGCGAATTGCTGAGCATGCAATTCACCACTGGACGGGATACGGTCTACCGCGACATCAAACGCTTGCTGCCGGGCGAGACCATACAAGTTCGCGCCGGGCGCATCGTTGAGCGCCGTCGTGTGTCGGCATTTTCCATGACAGCCGCGCCGGCGTTTCAAAACGAAGACCATGCCCTGGCCGCCCTCGATACGGCACTGATGGATAGCGTCGAAGTGCATCAGCGCTCAGATGTACCGTACGGCATGTTTCTCTCCGGCGGAATCGACAGTTCCGCCCTGCTCTCCGCCATGGCGCGACTCAACGAGCGGCCGGTACGCGCTTTCACTGCCGGGTTCTCCGAAGGTGCGGTGCATGATGAACGTGCCCATGCCCGCGCTGTGGCCAATGCTGCCGGCGCCGAACACATCGAAGTTGAATTCGCCGAACAGGATTTTCTCTCGCTGTTACCGCGCGTCGCGGCCGCGCTCGACGATCCGGTGGCCGATTACGCGACGCTGCCGACCTACAAACTCGGGCAAGTGGTGTCGGCGGAAGGGTTGAAGGTGGTTCTGTGCGGCGAAGGCGGCGATGAATTGTTCGCCGGCTATGGCCGCTACCGCAGCGCCACTCGGCCGTGGTGGCGGGGTGGTGCCAAAGCCATGCGGGCGCGTTCGGTGCTGGAACGCCTCGACCTGTTGCGCGAAGCGCCGCACGGTTGGCGCGACGGCATCGCTGCCGCCGAACATTTGCTACGCGCGACCAAGTTGACACCGTTGCAGCAGGTACAAGCGGTCGATTGCGCCGAGTGGTTGCCCAATGATTTGCTGATCAAGCTCGATCGCTGCCTGATGGCGCACAGCGTCGAAGGGCGCACTCCCCTGCTCGACCCTGCCGTCGCTGAAATTGCATTCGCCCTGCCGGACGATCTCAAGGTGCGCGGGCGCACCGGCAAATGGCTGCTGCGGAAATGGCTGGATGAAAAAATGCCGGCCGCGCGGGCGTTCGAACCGAAGCGCGGCTTCACCGTCCCGGTCGGCGAATGGATCAACCGCCATGGCGCCAAGCTTGGCACTATGGTCGCGGCGCAGCCCGGCGTGGCGCAAATGTGTCCGCCGGAGCGCGTGCGCAGCGTGTTCACGCAGGCCGGCAAACACCAGCATTTCGCCGCCTGGATTCTGTTGTTTTTCGCCCTCTGGCATCACATCCATATTCTCGGCCATGCGCCAGAAGGCGATGTCTTTGATTGTTTGGCGGCCTAGCTATTTCGCTCAGCCATCCTGCGGGCTCCTGTGGCGGAATTTTGAGCGGTAAGATCAAGGCAGGGTCGGATAGAGGCCCTCCAGTCCGTATCGAGCAAGAATTTCCGCGACCTTGCCCTCTTTGACCAAACTGTCGTAAGCCGATTGCCATTCGGCCACCGTGGCATCTGGCGTATCTCCGTTGAAGGCGATGTACATATGGGTGTTCTCAAGCTCCAACACCAATTCGATTTCGTCCGCATCGATACCTAATATCTTGGTATTGCCGGCGACTGTTGCATTGCGGGCAAACCATAAGTCGACACGCCCGGCCATCAGTTTTTTAAGGATCGCCAGCGGCGTCGTCGAATCGTCAAAGTTTTCGAGCCCCCGCTCGCCAAGATATTGCATGCCGACACCACCGCGCTGCACGCCGATCATGAAGGCCTTCGCCTCGTCCAGGCTGTTCGGCTTTGCCGCACTGCCCTTTCTTGCGAAGAGGCCGATTTTCTTCTCGGCCAGCGGCCCTACCCACTTGAACAGATATTCCCTCGATTCTGTGCGCGTGGTCGAAAACAGTGCCGTATTTCGCGTCGTTTCTAAGAGGTGATAGCCGCGCGCCCAGGGATAGACCTTGATCTCGTTGCCGTCGCCGAGCTGCATTTGTATGGCTTTTACAATATCAACCGATGGCCCTTGCAATTTACTATCCGCGACAAAATTCAACGGCGGATAATCCTCAGTGATGAGAATCAATTCGCCGGCCCCAAGAACGGCCGTGGATATGGGTAAAAAACCTGACAACAGGGCGCAAAGCGCCATCAGGTAATATTTCAAGGAGAAGATCGTCATCAAATAATTCTTTACAAAACAGCGGGCAGCGGCGGTGAATTCTCACTAAACAAATTTAGGCGGCATGACCCTGCGATCAACCCGGCCAATCGTCGCGCATTCAAAATATATAAGACCAACCGTCGCATGCCGTTTCAAAAAGCGTGCGCGCAAAGCTTTGAAATTTTTAGTCATTCCTCTGACACTGACGGCCGGACAAGGCGGCAAGATCGCACGCCGCGCGCGAAACAACACACCCAGACGATTGTTCGCGTGCGCCGGAAGTGACAGGTCAGAGAAAGAGTAGCGTTAATGAATGCCTCGGGGCACAATTCTCGATTGGAGCGGTCAACGTCGCAATCTTGTCGACAGTCTCGATAAT
>JAPYQV010000197.1 GCA_029937205.1 Alphaproteobacteria bacterium | reverse complement strand
GAGGTAGGGTCAACGCGCGCAAATATTCGATTTCGTGAGCATCAAAGCCGCCGATCCGGCGTGTCGAGAATGAAATTACCACGCTGCGGGTTACGGAAGGCAGGTCAGCCCATAATGCCTTGCCGTCATGGCCAAAGGAATGGAAGGCAACAAGGTAATCCGTTACGCCTTGCGCCCTTAATTTTTCGAATATCGGAAACGACCTTGGTAAGTCACTTTCTTCAAGATGATAGCATTCAAAAGGGAGTTTATTGACGGTTGAATAGAAAAAGGGTGCGTTTTGAAATTCCGCTGACTTAAATCCGCTGCGCGGGAATTTTTCATTGCGAACGACGTCGGATTGCGCATCCCAGGTCACGTCAAGCGCGCCGAAGACGGGATGCAGGATCATCCCGCCAATGGCAATTCTGTGGATCGGATTGCCGCTGGCGACAAGGCGCTGGCCCAAGCCGCGTACCAATTCGGACAGGTCGAGCTCTTTCAACCCCTGTTCCAATAGCCAGCGGGTGAGGCCATCATAGAACTGGGGCGCACTGCGATCATTATTCACGGTATCGACATCCTACCAATTCAAGAAGCGGAATTGCACGCGCAGACTCTCTGAATAGTGGCGCGTCGCGGTTCGCTGATTTCCATGTCCTCATAGGCGATGATGGTCAATCCGCCGAGAACGCCGCTCAGCAATTCACCGCGCCGCAACAAAAAATCCGGATTGCGCGGCCGGCCGAAACGTTCGTTTCCCGCTGCGAATGTCTCGTAAATCAACACGCCTCCCGGCGCTAAGGCTGCAAGAATATGCGGAAATAATGGGCGGTGGAGGTAATTGGTAACGACGATCGCCGAGAATTTCCGGTCTGCGAAGGGCCATGCGGCGTTTTCGAGATCGGCCTCGATAAGCTCCAGGCCCGGCATTTCCGCAAGATCGGTCACGCCTTCGATATCGATGTCGCACGCCGTGACGGGATGTCCGCGTTCGAGCAGATAGAGGCTGTGTCGTCCGCTGCCGCACGCCAGATCGAGCACATTGCCGCTCGGATGGAGGGTATCGGCGAAGCGCAGAACCCAAGCAGAGGGCGGCCCGCGCCGGTGATGATCGGAGGATGTGTGCATCTTATTGTAGACGTTTGATTTCGTAACGATATATGGTGCTCAATGTGAGTCTATCGAAGTTTAGAACGGCGTTGGGCCAATTGCGATGATTGTCTTTGATTTGAAATGCCCGCAGGAGCATGTGTTCGAGGCGTGGTTCGCCGATTCCGGCACGTTCGATAGCCAGGTGGCGGCGGGCGAAATCGGCTGCCCGATTTGCGGTGACCAGAATGTCGAGAAAGCGCCCATGGCGCCGAATATTCCCGCCGGTACCGGCAAGGGCCGTGGCCGCGGCGGCGGTGCGCCAGCCAGGACCGGTGGGCCACCTGCCATGAGCTTGCCGCCGGGCGCGCCGACACCCGAGCAAATGGGCCAGGCAATCAAGACCTTGCGCAAAATGCGCGAGGTGGTCGAGCAGAATTTCGACAATGTGGGAGAGAAATTTCCCGAGGAAGCGCGCAAGATTCACCATGGCGAAGTGGAGAAGCGAAATATCTACGGCGATGCCAGCAAGGAAGAGGCGGCCGAGCTGGCCGAAGAAGGCATCGAGGTCAGCCAAATGCCGTGGTTGCCGCGCCATGATTCCTGAAAATACCGGTTTATTTCAAAACAATATCAATTTAATTGTTTAATAACAGATACTTAATTTTTGACACCGAGCGCAATGTAGTTCACATCAAGCTTGCGGCTGAGCGACCAGTTGCGCGCTAGCGGATCATAACTGATGCCGCTGATCTCCTGAATCGCGACCCCGTGGCGCCGCAGCGGCGCGACAAGCTCTGACGGCCTGACGAATTTCGACCATTTATGCATGCCGGGCGGCAGCCAGCGCAGAATTCGTTCCGCCGCGACGATGGCGAGCAGGTAGGAGGCCGCGGTACGGTTGAGGGTGGCGGCGAAAAACGTGCCGCCGGGCCGGATCAATTCGGCGCAGGCTTCGAGAAAGCCCGGCAAATCGGCAACATGCTCAACCACTTCCAATGTCAGCACGCAATCGAAACGCTCCGCTTCGAGCGCCAACTGTTCGGCGCTGATATGCCGGTAATAGATGGTGAGGCCCGAATTTTCGGCATGTAGGCGGGCCGCAGCGATAGCATCTTCGCCGGCATCGATCGCCGTCACCTCGGCGCCGAGGCGGGCCAGGGGCTCGGCGATCAATCCGCCGCCGCAGCCGATATCCAACAACCGCAGTCCCTTAAGCGGCTGCATATCGCGGCTATCGCGCTGGTGAATACGGCACAGGTGATCGCGAATAAAGGTCAGGCGCGGAACGTTAATGGCGTGCAGCGCCCGGAACGGCCCCCCGGGCTGCCACCATTTTTCGGCCAACGCGGCGAAGCGCGCAATTTCGGCGTCATCGATGCTGGCCCCGGTTTCAGGCGCTCGGTCTTGTTGTGGCATGGTTTCTCCGCGTGCTTGCCTACACGAATCTAACACAGTATGTATAGCCGCCCTTCGATCAATTGTTGTTCGAGGGAAGCCCGCCCGCGCCGATCGTGGGGCGCGAATGTGAAAAAATAATGGCTTTGATTGTACAGAAATTCGGTGGGACTTCGGTATCCCATTTGGGACCGATCCGGCGCGTTGCGCGCCGGGTCAAGGCCGAGCTCGACGCCGGCAACCAGGTCGCCGTTGTGGTTTCCGCCATGGCCGGCGTCACCGACCAGCTTGTCGGCTGGACGCGGGACATGGCGCCGAATTGCGACACGGCAGAATATGACGTGGTGGTCTCGAGCGGCGAGCAGGTAACCAGCGGCCTGGTGGCGTTGGCACTGCAGCGTTTGGGCATCGATGCGCGCTCGTGGCTTGGCTGGCAATTGCCGGTGCGTACCAGCGCCAGTCACGCCCGCGCCCGTATTCTTGAAATTGAGACCGGCGATATCCGGCAGTTGATGGAGACCGGCGGTGTGCCGGTGGTGGCCGGATTTCAGGGCCTGTCGCCAGAGGGCCGGATAACCACCGTCGGGCGCGGCGGCTCGGATACGCTGGCGGTGGCTCTGGCGGTGGCATTGGAAGCGGCGCGCTGCGATCTCTATTCGGACGTTACCGGGATCTTTACCGCCGACCCGTGGATCGTCAACAATGCGCGCAAGCTTGACAAGATCACCTGCGAGGAGATGCTCGAACTGGCCTCTCTGGGGGCCAAGGTGCTCGATCCGCGTTCGGTGCGCATGGCGCTCCGCCATCGCCTGCCGATCCAGGTGTTGTCGAGTTTCGCCGATCTGCCGGGAACCTTGATCGAGGGAACAATAATTACGGATGTTTGGGGCATGCCTTTAGAAGATGATGTTGAACATAATATGGTTACAGGCATCGCCTATAGCCGCGATGACGCCAAGATCACAGTCGTGCGCGTGCCCGACAAGCCGGGCGTGGCTGCCGACATTCTGGCGCCGCTGTCAGAGGCCGGAATCAATATCGACATGATCGTGCAGAATGTCTCGCATGACGGCAAGGCGACGGATATCACTTTCACCATCACCCGCGAAGATGCCGAGCGTGCGATCGACGCACTTCGAAAAGAGCAGGACACGCTCGAATTTGAGAAAGTGTTAAGCGATAGCAATGTGGCCAAGGTCTCGGTTATCGGGGTCGGCATGCAAAGCCATGCCGGCGTGGCGCAAACGATGTTTTCCGCCCTGGCCGAGCAAAAGATCAATATCCAGGTCATCTCCACATCGGAAATAAAGATCAGTGTTCTGATCGCAGAAGAGCATACCGAACGCGCTGTGCGCGCGCTCCATGCCGCTTACCGGTTGGATGAACAGTAACAGCGCCCGCACCGAACTTGACGCCCTATCAGCGCGCGGCCGTGAATTTCTCGGCGTGCGCTACGCCATCGTCGGCGGTGCGATGACGTGGCTGTCAGAGCGTCACCTCGTCGCCGCGATCTCGAACGGCGGTGCTTTCGGCGTTATTGCAACCGGTTCGTTGAGCCCCGATGAACTGCGTGAAGAGATCAAGGGAACATTCGCCCTCACCGACAAGCCGTTCGGCGTCAACGTGATCATCATGCATCCGGAACTCGATGAGCTGTTGCAGTTCTGCATCGATGAAGGCGTCGGGCATGTCGTCCTGGCCGGTGGATTGCCGCCGCGTACGGCAACTGAGCGCCTGAACAAGGCGGGCGTGAAAGTCATCGCTTTTGCGCCGACATTGATGGTGGCGAAAAAAATGATCCGCCAAGGCGTCGATGCGTTCATCATTGAAGGCATGGAGGCCGGCGGCCATACCGGCCCGGTGGCGACCAGTGTGCTGTGCCAGGAAATCCTCCCGCACCTGAAAGACGTGCCAATATTTGTTGGCGGCGGCATCGGCCGCGGCGATGCCATGGCATTTTTTTTGCAGATGGGCGCATCGGGCTGCCAGATCGGCACGCGCTTTGTGTGCGCCACTGAATCGATCGCCCACGAGAAATTCAAAAAGGCCTTTCTCCATGCCAAGGCGCGTGATGCGCAGCTCTCGGTTCAACTCGATCCGGATTTTCCGGTCATTCCGGTGCGGGCGCTCACCAACAAAGCGACCGAGCAGTTTTTCGAGGCGCAGCGCGATGCCATCGCGCGCTTTCGCAGTGGCGAGCTTGATCAAAAAGCAGCCCAACTTGTTATTGAGCGGTTTTGGGCCGGATCGTTGCGCCGCGCGATCATCGATGGCGACACGGAAAACGGCTCGATGATGGCCGGGCAAAGCGTCGGCATGGTTGTTAGCGAGCAACCGGTCGCTGAAATTATCGAGGAATTGATGGATCAGGCGGTCAGCGCACTTTGCCGCGGGCGGGAACGGTTATCCACAGGTGCGGGATAAATATGCTCGGGCGCGCATCTGCGGCTGGGAATAATGCGGTGACATATTATTAATTGCGCCCTGCACGGGGTGGTGCTAATTTGCTGAATTGCCGTAAAGACAAGGCACTAGCCACCGCTTCGCTATTTCAAGATTAGCAGTGTTAAGGTGAGTCAAAAGCCGCGAACGGCAATCGGAGACGAGGCGGGTTCTGGCGCAGGTCAGTAACCGGCCTTGCTGTGCGACTCGAATATGAGAATTGCCCGTGTAATTGAGTTTTAGCCGAAGATCGGTTGAAACGAAGAGGCGGCGGAATGGTAGAGCGAAGAGAGGCCGAATCTCTCGAACCAGAGTTGGGCGGACTTCCGCCCTTGCGCGAGGTCGGCGGTCCCGGGGCCACCGAAGTACCGAGCCTTTGCGCTGCCCTGTCGCGCGCCCGCATGGTCGCGGGATACGAACTGAAAGACGTCGCCACAGCGCTTCGCATTCGCCTGATTTATCTTGAAGCACTTGAAGAAGGGCGCTTTGACGATTTGCCGGGCATGACGTACGCCGTCGGCTTCCTGCGCAGCTACAGCAAACATCTCGGCCTCGATCCCGATGAGATGATTACGCGCTTGAAACGCGAAACCGCCTCCGGTAATGCGCAGCGCGATTTAACTTTTCCGGTGCCGCCAAAGGAAGGTGGCAAGCCGAAACCGTGGCTGATCCTGGTGGTTCTGATTTTGGCCGGACTGGCCTATGGCGGCTGGCGCGTTTACTCGACGGAAGGTCAGATTGCGACCGATCTCGTGGCCGATGTGTCGACCACATTGACCGAGGCCGCCGGACTTTCCGACGATAATAAAGTGATGGTGTCGATCGCTTCCGAGGAGGGCATTGCAGCGGATACCAGCCTTTCGGATCCGGCTACCGCAGGCGCTGATGCGTCGTCCACGACAGGCGAGAGCGCAATATTGAAGCCTGAAGAAACGGCATCC
>JAPYQV010000629.1 GCA_029937205.1 Alphaproteobacteria bacterium | reverse complement strand
AAGCCGCATGAAACCGGCGAGGCAAATGAACTCGACTTGCGACTTGGTCAAGACATTATGCATGGCGTCATCGAACGCTTCACGGTTGTCAAAATCCTTGTGATTGATCACTTTGGTCGCAATTCCGGCGGCGGCTGCGTATTCCAGCCCACCGGCATCAGCCCGGTTGGATAGCACCAGCACAACTTCGGCCGGAAAATCAGGCGCCGCGCACGCCGTCATGAGGGCTTGTAAGTTACTGCCCCGCCCAGAAATGAGTACGCCGACTTTTAGTTTTTCGCTCACGCCAGTGCCCCAGAAATTTCGCAAGTGGGAGCATCGTCGTTTGAATGGCTCCGGCGCACATCACCGATGCGGGAGACGGTTTCGCCCGCGTCCGTCAAAATATGGATGGCCCGGTCGGCATTTTCAGGCGCGACCACTACGACCATGCCGATGCCGCAATTGAAAGTGCGCGCCATTTCATCATCGGTGATGTCACCTAATTGAAGCAGCCAGCCGAACACGGGCGGCATGGACCAAGTGCCTGCATCCACGTGGGCGACCAAACCGCGGGGTAATATACGCGGCAAGTTCTCCAATAAACCGCCGCCGGTAATGTGGGCAAAGGCGTGAACTATCTCTGTGCGGATTAATTTGAGGGAAGATTTTACGTAAATGCGCGTGGGGGAGAGGAGGGCATGGCCGATGGATTGCGCCGGGTCGAACGGCGCCGGTTCGTGAAGCCCGAAACCGCCGTCTTCGACCAAACGCCGTACGAGCGAAAAGCCGTTGGAATGAAGACCGCTAGACGCGAGACCCAGCAGGATATCGCCTTCAGTCACCTGATCGCGAGTCAGCACCTGGTCGCGCTCGACCGCGCCCACGGAAAAGCCGGCAAGATCGTAGTCGCCTATCTGATATAGGCCAGGCATCTCGGCAGTTTCGCCGCCAATGAGGGCGCAACCCGCCTGGGTGCAGCCCTCGGCAATGCCTTCGACGATACCCTTGCCGACCGCTACGTCCAGGGCGCCCACGGCTATGTAATCCAAAAAAAACAGCGGCTCCGCACCCTGAACCACCAGATCGTTGACGCACATGGCGACCAGATCAATGCCGACCGTGTTGTGAATACCGGCATCGACCGCGATTTTTAACTTAGTGCCGACCCCATCGGTTGCCGCCACCAGCAGCGGGTCCTTGTAGCCTGCTGCTTTCAAATCAAACAGTGCACCGAAGCCACCCAGTCCGCCCATAACCCC
>JAPYQV010000196.1 GCA_029937205.1 Alphaproteobacteria bacterium | reverse complement strand
ACTTGCGCGTGAGCCTCGATGTGGCGTTTCAGGTTCGCTTCCACCTGCTCCAGGTCGCTAATATCGTTCGCCCAGCCGATAGCGCCATCACCGCCCTCGAACGGCGCTTCGACGATGTCCAACAGGCGGTGTTCTCCGGCGACCACCACATGGTGGCGGGCGCGCTGCGGCTGCCGTGTCTCAAGCGCCACGCGCGCCAGTGCCCGTGCCTCGTACTCAGACACGCCGGAAATCAATTCCGGGCCGTGCTCGCGCAGTGCCCGGCGTAACGATGAATCCACATGGTTGGCATAGGCCGCATTGCACCAATTCAATTGCAGGTCCTGGGCGCGCTGCCAAATCGGCATTTCCAGCGCATCCAGGACGGTGCGCAGATGGCTGATTTCGTCGTCCAATTTAGCGTGCTCTTGCGCCACCCGGGAGCGATCGCACAGGATCAAGGTTACGGCGCTCTCGCCCGAAGCAAAGCCGCTGACATCATAAATCTCGCCCGCGGCCTGGCCAGCGCAGGTGAGGGTGAACGCCTCGCCATTCTGCTTCAATTTGTCGGCCGCAGCCGACACTTGCGCTGAATCATCCGGCGCCAGAAGGTTTGAAAGCGCCTCGACATTGAGCTGCCGGATGGCACCGTTGCGACCCTCGCCGCGGCGTAGCGTTACCACATGAACCCCGGCCGTTTTGAGCTCTGCCTCCAGGTTACGGTGCGCGCCGAGCGCCGCAAATTGCTCTTTTTCCCGTTGCGAACGCTGGTGAATCAGGCCGACGCGGTAATGAATCGCGGCCGCAATCGCCAGCAGGGCGACGAGTCCCACGCCGAGGAGCGCCGAATCATCGGTCTGCCAGGCTGCGAGTGCGCTCCGCGCAGCCAGCGCTACCGACAGAAACATAATTCCCGTCATCGCGCGGCGCACGGCGCAGAGGATTCCGTGAACAATCATAGGCCGAGCAATGTTAGGGGCCATTGACGCGACAGACAAGATAATCGCACCCGCCATTTGATCTACCTCAAGGCAGCAAGACCGGACATCTGCTCCACTTGCCTGGTGCCGGGATATTGTATTGTGCGCGCAAGATCTTGTTCGACCGGCGCGCCAAAGACGTGACGGATTTTGCTCCGGAAGGCGGTGACGGCTAAAGAGATACCGTCTCGCCAGCCCTAATAGCGATAATGATCGGGCTTGAACGGGCCATCCGGGGTGACGCCGATATAAGCGGCCTGCTCGTCGCTCAATTTTGTCAGCTTGACGCCGAGCTTCGCCAAATGCAGCATCGCGACCTTTTCATCCAAATGCTTGGGCAGGGTGTAGACCTTGTTTTCATATTTCTCGCTGCTCTGCCAGAGCTCGATCTGGGCCAACACCTGATTGGAGAATGACGCGCTCATGACGAAGCTGGGATGGCCGGTGGCGCAGCCCAAATTCACCAGACGGCCTTTGGCCAGTACGATCAAACGCTTGCCATCGGGAAACTCGACCTCATCGACCTGCGGCTTCACTTCGTGCCAGGGGTAATTCTGCAGCGCGCCGATTTGAATCTCTGAATCGAAATGGCCGATATTGCAGACGATGGCGCGGTCTTTCATCTGGCGCATATGATCGAGGGTGATGATGTCGAGATTGCCGGTCGCGGTAACGAAAATATCGCCTTGCGCCGCCGCATCGTCCATGGTCGTCACTTCATAGCCTTCCATTGAGGCCTGAAGCGCACAGATCGGATCGACCTCGGTAACCAACACGCGGGCACCTTGGCCACGCAGCGATACCGCGCAGCCTTTGCCGACATCGCCGTAACCGTTCACCACCGCGATCTTGCCGGCCAGCATCACATCGGTCCCCCGCTTGATACCGTCCACCAGGCTCTCGCGACAGCCATAGAGATTGTCGAACTTCGATTTGGTCACCGAATCATTGACGTTGATGGCGGGTATTTTGAGAGTGCCGGCCTTTTCCATTTCATAGAGCCGCAGCACGCCGGTGGTGGTCTCCTCCGAAACGCCCTTAATGGCGTCCATCTGGTCGCCATAGTCATCATGCATCATCTTGGTCAGATCGCCGCCATCGTCCAGGATCATGTTGGCCTTCCAGTCGCCCGGCGCCTCGATGGTTTGCTTGATGCACCAATCGAACTCCTCGTCCGTCTCGCCCTTCCAGGCGAACACCGCCACGCCGGTTTCGGCAATCGCCGCCGCCGCGTGATCCTGGGTCGAGAAAATATTACAGCTCGACCAGCGCACCGAAGCGCCGAGGGCCTCGAGGGTCTCGATCAGGACCGCCGTTTGGATCGTCATGTGGAGACAACCGAGAATGCGCGCGCCGGTGAGCGGAGCGCTCTCGCCAAATTCCTGGCGCAGCGCCATCAGGCCTGGCATTTCCGTTTCCGCGATGGCGATTTCCTTGCGTCCCCAATCGGCGAGCGAAATGTCCTTAACCTTGTAGTCCGTGGCGTCCGACATGAATTAATCTCCGGCGTAGATGGTTGGTGAGCGCGAGGTGAAGCGGGGCAAGATGGCGGCGCGCCGCGCGGCGTTGTAACACCGGCGCACGAGGCGCACAACAGCACTATTCGAGGGCATTGAAATCATCGAGGAGGGTAGCGATCACGCCGGCATCGGACTGCTCCATGATTTGCCCGGTGCGTTTTCCCGCATCCGCCATCTCGAGGCCCAATATGCGCTGCTTAACGCGCGGCAGATTGGGCGCCGACATGGAAAGATCGCGCAATCCGAGGCCGAGGAGGAGCGCCGTGAAGCGCGGATTGCCGGCCATTTCACCGCATAAATTCACCGGAATCCCGGCGCTGTCTGCGGCCTGCACGGCAAAGCGGATGAGCCGCAACACGGCCGGATGAAGCGGGTCATAAAGATGGGCCACCTGCTCGTCGCCGCGGTCGGCGGCCAGGGTGTACATGGTGAGATCGTTGGTGCCGATGGAAAAATAATCGCAGGTCTTGGCCAGGCTGTCGGCGGCCAGTGCGGCACCTGGCGTTTCGATCATAATGCCGAGCTCGGGCAGCGGATCCGACATGGCGATGCGCTTGCGCGTCAGCCGCTTGACCACCTTGTCCATGGCCTCCTGCACACGCTTTATCTCGCTGCCCGAATTGATCATCGGCAGCAAAATGCGGAGCTTGCCATGGGCGCTGGCGCGCAGCATCGCGGCGAGCTGGGTATCCAACAGGGGGCGCACCTTGAGAGACAGGCGAATGGCGCGCAATCCTAAAGCCGGATTGACGCTCGGGCTGATATGTTCACCCAGGGAATAGGCCAGCTTGTCACTGCCCACATCGAGCGTGCGGATCGTGACCGGCTGGCCCTCCATACCTTCGACAATGTCTTTAAAGGCGACATATTGCTCATCCTCACTCGGCAAGGTGTCGCGGTTCATATAGAGGAATTCGCTGCGCAGGAGGCCAACGCCTTCAGCGCCGACTTGTTGCGCCAGGGCCAGTTCCGATGGCAATTCCAAGTTACATTGCAGCGATATGCGCACCTCGTCCCGCGTCGCGGCGGGCACGCCCCGCAGCCGATCGAGCTGGCGTTGGCGCCGCACCAGGGCTTCGCGCCGGCGTTCTAATTTGGCAATCGTCGCCTCGCTCGGATTGACAACCACTGTGCCGCGAACGCCATCCAGCGCAACGATATCGCCCGGCCGCACGGCATGAACGAGGCTTGGCACACCGAGCACCGCCGGCAATCCGAGCGAGCGCGCCATGATCGTTGTGTGCCCCTCCGCACCGCCCAGGGCCGAGGCAAAGCCGCCCACAATGGCCGGGTCCATGAGCGCCGTATCCGCTGGCGTAATCTCTTCGGCAATGATGATGGCGCCCGGCGCCAGGCCCGAAAACGCCTGATATCCCGCCTTGGTTAAATTGCGCACCAGGCGCCCGCTAACCTCGCGCACATCCTGGATCTTGCCGGCAAGATAGGCATCTTCCATGGCCGCAAAGGCGTGTGCAATCTGCGACAGCTCGGCCTGCACCGCCGCTTCGGCGTTGAGCCGTTCCGAGCGGATGCGCTCCTCGACGCCGCGCACCAGGCGCGATCCGGCTAGCATTTGCCGGTGGGCATCGAGCAGATATGTCAGTTCCTCCGCCGCCGCCTCCGAAAGCGTCGCCGCTTTGGTGCGCAATTTTTCGACTTGATTGATCGAGAGTTTGACCGCCACGTCAAAACGCTTGAGCTCGGCATCAACATCGGAAACGCAATAGTCCGGCACATCGATCAGGCCGCGCTCCATCACATGCGCCGGTCCAATGGCAATACCGGCCGAAACGCCCAGACCGGAATAGATCAATTCTCCGGGCGCGCCACTTGCCACAGCTTTTTCGGCAGCCTTTTCACCAGCCGTTTTCTTTTTCGTGTCAGTCTTCATCAAATTTATCGCTCACCAGTTTGAGCAATGCCTCCAAAGCTTCCGGCGCCTCGCGCCCCTCGGCCTCCAGCGATATTTCCGTTCCGGGCGCCGCCGCTAACATCATCAGGCCCAAAATCGAGACTCCGGACACCCTCGTGCCATTGCGGCTGACCCATATTTCAGCATCAAAGGAACCCGCCATACGGACGAATTTTGCCGCCGCGCGCGCATGCAGGCCCAACCGATTGGTGATCAGGCAGGTGCGCCGTTCGCTGACCTGATTCACGAGCGATCCCGCGGCCCGGCATTCACGAATCCTCGCCCTCCAACAGGCTGCTCGCAACGTTTATATATTTACGGCCGGCGGCCTGGGCAAGGGCCACGGCTTCGGCCAAATCATCGTCGCCGCGCACACTGGCCAGTTTAATCAGCATCGGCAGGTTCATCCCGGCGATGACTTCGACCTTCGCCTTGTCCATCACCGATATGGCAAGGTTGGACGGTGTCCCACCAAACATATCGGTGAGCAGAATCACGCCATGGCCATCGTCGACCTCGCTGATAGCGCTCAGGATGTCCTTGCGCCGCAATTCCATATCATCATCCGCACCGATGCAGACGGCACGCGTATTCGATTGCCGGCCGACAACATGCTCGGTCGCAGCGACAAATTCTTCGGCCAGCCGGCCATGGGTTACCAACACGAGCCCGATCATCTACTCCCCCAACAATATTCTATTCGGTCCATTAGGCGTTTTATATATGCGCCCATAAATCAAGACGAACCGCGTGACGCTTCTTTTTGGTTCCGTCCGCCGTCCAAGTCGCGGTGACGCACGCTCAACTGCCGCCCGGTCTCCTGAAGGGCTTTGCCGACCCTCTCGGCGACAAACACCGAGCGGTGCCGCCCCCCGGTACACCCCACCGCGATGGTCAAATAGGATTTACCCTCGCGCTCGTAGGCCGGCAATAGAGATATGAGCATGTCCTTTAGATTAGCAAAAAACGGCGCAAAGGCCGAATCCGCCTCAATATGCCGGCCAACCGCCAAATCCAGGCCGCTCAGCGGACGAAGATTGCTCTCATAATGCGGATTCGACAGAAAGCGAACGTCAAAAACCAAATCCGCATCCGCCGGCAAGCCGCGCGGATAAGAAAAGGAAACGACAAAGATACTGAGCTCGGGTTCGGCCGGATGGCTGAAATGCCCGGCCAGCAGCCGGCGCAAGTCCATGATGCTGAGTTCGGTCGTATTGACGGTTAAATCGGCGCGGCTCTTCAGCCAATTGAGGCGTTCGCGCTCGCGCCGGATGCCGTCGATGACAGGGCGATCCGCCGCCAGCGGATGCGGGCGCCGGGTTTCGGTAAAGCGCCGCCGTAAGGCGTCATCGTCGCCGTCAAGAAAGAGCAGCGTCACGTTGAGATCGTCGCGGTCCAAAAGCGGCGCGATATCTTGCTCAAAATGCTCCAGATCAAACTGCCGCGTGCGAACATCCACGCAGAGCGCAAGCGACCTGTTGGCAGC
>JAPYQV010000195.1 GCA_029937205.1 Alphaproteobacteria bacterium | reverse complement strand
ATCGTCAATTCGGTCGGCACGCAACCCCCCTGGACCGATACGGTGGAGTTTGACGGTCAACGCATTTTCAACAGCGATGACATTCTCGGGCTGGAAAAATTACCGCGTTCGATTGCCATTGTCGGCGCCGGCGTTATCGGCTGCGAATATGCCTCCATCTTCGCCATGCTCGGCGTGCGCGTGACGTTGATCGACATGCGCCAGCGCCTGCTGCCGTTTATCGACTATGAGCTGGTTGACAATCTGGTCCATCACCTGCGCCAGGACTGCTTGACGCTCCGCCTCGGCGAGGAAGTGGAAAGTGTGGAAACTTACACCCACCGCTCCGGCGAGCGCGTCCGAATCAATCTCAAGAGCGGCAAGCGCATCAATGCGGAAAAAGCGCTCTATGCCGCCGGGCGCATGGGCAATACCGAGCAGCTTAATCTGTCTGCCGCCGGCCTCACGACGGACAAACGCCTGATGTTCGATACCAATGATGATTTCCAGACCAATGTGCCGCATATCTATGCGGTCGGCGATGTTGCCGGATTTCCCAGCTTGGCATCGACCGGCATGGAACAGGGCCGCCACGCCGCGGCGTATGCGTTCGGCGTCGCCGTCAATGATTTTCCCGAGCATGTGCCCTATGGAATCTACACGATCCCCGAGATTTCCGTGGTCGGCAAAAATGAAATTGAACTGACCGAAGCCGGCACGCCCTATGAGGTCGGCAAGGCGACATACCGGGAGATCGCGCGCGGCCAAATCATGGGCGATTCGACGGGCCTGTTGAAATTATTGTTCGATATAGACCCACACCGATTGCTGGGTGTCGGTATCCTTGGTGAAGGGGCCAGCGAATTGGTGCATATCGGACAGACCGTAATCAATTTCGGCGGGACCATCGAATATTTTATCGAATCCGTATTCAACTACCCGACCTTGGCGGAATGTTATAAGACGGCTGCCTTTGACGGCCTTAATAGGCTCGAATAGGCAGAACGCAGCGCGCCGATCGGCGTAATTTAACCGACATCAACCCGATGCCAGCGCTGCCGCGAAGTTCCAAAGCAAATGCTGCGGCTGATCGGATCGCCAACGGGAGGCCCCGAGGCGATACCAATCAATCCGCTTTCGAATTAGGGCCGCACGCGTTCAACAATGACGCGTCCACGGCCACGGCGCACCAAATAGCCGCCACGCGGGATGCGCAATTTGCCCTGCTTGGTTAAGGGCTCAAGCGTATCGGCGATAACCTCGGCATTGGCATCGACCGGCGCACTGTCCGGTTGCTTCGCCTGCTTCTCGATCCATTCACCGAAGGCCTTGTTGGCGATATCCGCGCCAAGCGACTTGCGCAACGCGTTTAACTTACGCATTTGGCCTTTGTTGAGGTTTCTTTCGTTAAATTTTTGGCTGGGCTTCTTGGCCATGTTCACTCTCTAATTAGGGGAAAGATATATAAAGTGTCACTTATACTGAACAGCATGAAATGACAAACTATTTTTTAAAATATTAAAAATTAGAAATGTTAAACACGGGATGGCGCAGGCATCACTGATGCATTCACATTACCGGTGGCCCGTAAGATCGTCAAAATCGAGCATCGCCGGACATCTCGCCCTTAACATATGGACAGTACAATTCTGAAATGAATGGTTCAGGTTTTTAAATCGATGGTGTTTCAAATTCCCTTGCCCGGTTCATCGGACAACTTATAACCCAATTCGTCGAGCAACAGCCCGCATTGTTCGTTAAACCCAGCGTGCCTATCGCCGTCAAATTAAAACTTCCAACCACCTTGAACACCTTTACAGATATGGGTTTTACGATTTTATACGCCCGTTGAGCGGCGCTTCGCCAATCTTGTGAAACTACCGGCTGTCACGCATTTGTCATTTATTCCCGCAGCTTCCGATGCGCCGATCAAATTCAGGATGCCACGTTGGACATCGCTGCAGTTGATCGACAGGTCTTCATATCTTATTTCATAATAACGTTCTGGATAGAGGGCACCGAATTCAACTCCGGCATGCACATTAGTCACCCATACGCCCGCGTAATGTTCGGCGAATGCCGAAAAACCGCCAAATTCCTTTCATGCCCATTTTTCGGAGACCCGCACATTACGAAACCAGCCGGAGACCGCGCTATCGCGTCCGTCCCGAATAACGTGAATAAATCGCGCTTTAGGTAAAAGACGGCCCAGAATCGGCAGGTAAAGAACATTATCAGGTGTATTTTTGCCGATAAATTTAACATTTTCGTGATCATACTGCGCGAGAAGCAAACCAATGGCGGCCCGCGCTAGGGCTAATTTTTTGCCTTATCCAATGCATTGGACCGCGTTTATTTGGCCATGGTGCCGGCCTTCTATGTTACCGCCTCCCAGGCGTCGCTGTTGCCGGAGCGAAACAGGGCATCGAGGATACGCATGTTTGCGAGGGCGTCTTCCAGCGGAAACTCGAGCTTGCCGCGCTCCACGGCCTGGCAGAATTCCTCGGCTTGATTGATATACATATTGGTTGGCGCGAAGCTTTCATGGCTTTCCACCGCAGGGTCCCAAATGCCGCGGTCGCCGCCGATCAGAATCTGCGCCTCGCGGTCGGGCGCCTGGGCGAAGGGGTCTGACAGCTCAATTCGGCCGTGGCTGCCGAAAAACGCCATATGCTGCTGCACCGCGAGCTCGGTCGAGCAGGTGAAGCTGGCGAGGCCGGCGGGATAATCCAATATGGCGCTGGCCAGGCAATCGACGCCGGTCTCCGCGTCGCGCCGAATGGCGGCGAACACCCGCGTGGGCTCGGCCTCGAATATGTAGCGCGATGTCACCATGGGATAGACGCCGATGTCCATCAGGCCGCCGCCGCCCATCTCTGGCTTGTTGCGAAAATTTTCCGCGTCTTCGAGGCGATAACTGAGCCAGCCCTGCGCGCCTTTTAAGGTGCCGATGCGCCCGTCGCGGACCAGTTCGCGCACCCGCCGCCACTGCGGATGGTGGCGGATGACGAAGGCTTCCTGGACCAGCAGTCCGGCTTTGTCGCGCGCCGCGATCAGGTTCTCGGCCTCGGCCGCGTTCATGGCGAGCGGCTTTTCGCAGAGCACATGCTTGCCGGCTTCGAGCGCCTTGATCGACCACGGCACATGAAGGTGATTGGGCAGCGGGTTGTACACCACATCGAGCTCCGGGTCCTCGACCAGCGCCTGATAGGAGCCGTGCGCCCGCGCGATGCCGAACTTTGCCGCCAATTGTTTGGCCGTTTCCGCGCTCCGGCTGGAGACCACCGTGAGCTCGAGCCCTTCGCATTGCAACAATGCCGGAATGATATGTTCGACGGCAAAGCCCGAACTGCTCAATATTCCCCAACGTAACTTTGACATGGCTATTCCTTCCCTGCTTGCGTGGCCTTGGTCAAAACCGCAAGATTAGCTCAAATAGCAGGGAGAGCCGGAAAATGACACTGCCCAATATAGACGCGCTGACCCAGGATGCGCTCGACCATTATCTGTTTCCGCTGGCGCGCAAGGACGATGTGCGCAGCGACGGCGCCAATATTTTTGTCGCGGCGGAAGGCCTCGAGATCACCGACGCGGCGGGCAAGACCTACCTCGACATGATGAGCACCCAGACCCGCGCCAGCTCGCTCGGCTACGGCCAGGATCGCATCGCCAAAGCGATCTATGACCAGCTTGTCGGCCTTCATTATGGCGGCACGTTCGCCAATGTGGTCGATGTCACGGTGCGCCTCGCGGCCAAGATCGCCGAGCTGGCACCCGGCACGTTGACCGCCAGCGTATTCGCCGGTTCGGGCTCGGAAGCCAATGAGATGTCGTTCAAGGCGGCCAAGCAATATCATCGACTGAAAGGCGACAAGCCGCGCGCGCACAAGATCATCGCGCGCTGGAACGCCTATCACGGCGCCACCATGGGGGCGCTCGCGGCCACCGATTATCTCGGCACCCGCCATATCACCGAACCCGGCGTGCCCGGCTACAGCCATATCCCGTCGCCCAATCTCTACCGCACGCCGTTCGGCATGGACGCCTCCGAAGTGAGCGAATTTTGCGCCGCTTATCTCGAGCAGCAGATCCTGCACGAAGGCCCGGAATATGTCGCCGCCTTCATTGCCGAACCGATCATGCAGGGCGACGGGGTACAGGTGCCGCCGGACGATTACTTCGCCCGGGTGCGCGCCATCTGCGACACATATGACGTGCTCCTCATCGCTGATGAAGTGATCACCGGCTTCGGCCGCACCGGTAAATGGTTTGCCATGGAACATTGGGGCATCGAGGCCGATATCATGTCGATCGGCAAGGCGATCTCGGCCGGCTATTTTCCGCTCGGCGTTTCCACCGTTTCCGAGGAAGTGCACGACACGCTGACGCAATATGTCCATGTCCAGACCTACAACGGCCATCCCGGCGGCTGCGCGGCGGCACTCGAAACCATCGCCATTCTAGAAGAGCAGGATTTGCTCACCCGGGGCACCGAGAATGGAGCCTATTTCCTCGAGCGCATGCAGCGCCTGCGCGAACTACCCATCGTCGGCGATGTGCGCGGTCTCGGCATGTGGACCTGCGTCGATTTCACCATGGATAAAAAGACCAAGGAACCGTTCAAGGACGATACCGTCAAAGCCATCGCAAACCGCATGGCCGAGCTTGGCGTGCTCGGCGGCGAAGAAGGCACCGCCATCGAATTCGCCCCGGCCTACACCGCCACCCGCGAGCAACTCGACCATTGCGTCGGCATCACCGAACAGGCGATCTTGGAGATCGCCAAGAATATGAGCTAGTCACACATCCATGTTGTTTGATCTTACGGGGAAAGTGGCCCTGATCACCGGGGCCAGCCGGGGGCTCGGCTTTGCCATTGCGAAGGGTTTTTCCGGGCAAGGCGCCACCGTTGTTTTTGAATGGCCGCAACCCGGAAACCCTCGACAAATCCGCCGCGGAACTTCGCGCGGCGGGCGGCACGGTGCTGACCTCAGCGTTCGATGTGACCAATTCCGAAGCGATCAAGGCGGCGGTGGGCGACATCGGGACCATCGACATTTTGGTCAATAATGCCGGCATTCAACACCGCCAGCCGCTCGCCGAATTGCACGAAGCCGACTGGCGGCGAGTGATCGAGGCGAATTTGACCGGGCCGTTCCTGGTCGCGCAAGCCGTGGCGCCGGGAATGGTGCGGCGGCAATCGGGCAAAATAATCAACATCTGCTCGCTCGCCAACGAGATCGGCCGGCCCAACATTGCGCCCTATATGGCGGCCAAGGGCGGCTTGAAAATGCTGACCAAATCCATGGCGCTGGAATGGGCGAAAGACAATGTCCAGGTCAACGGTATTGGCCCGGGCTTTTTTTCGACCGAACTAAACGCGACGCTTGTGGACGACGAAGCGTTCAGCCGCTGGGTGTGCGATCGAACCCCGGCTGGCAGATGGGGAGAACCGGATGAATTGGCCGGTGCCGCCGTCTTTCTGGCGTCGCAAGCTTCGAATTTTGTCAACGGGCAGGTGATCTATGTTGACGGCGGATTTTTGTCCAGCATGTAACTATAGTCGTTGCATGACCCTGTTGTTGACCCCATCTAATCGGTTTCGTATCTAAGATTCGCATCATCATTGGAAAGCACAAATCATGCCCGACACATCGACCTATACACCGCCGAAAGTCTGGACGTGGGAATCCGAGAGCGGCGGTACCTGGGCCAAAATCAACCGCCCAATCGCCGGCGCCACCCATGAGAAGGAACTGCCGGTCGGCCAGCATCCGCTGCAGCTTTACTCGCTGGCGACACCCAATGGCGTCAAGGTCACGATCCTCTTGGAAGAGCTGCTGGCGCTGGGAAAAAGCGGCGCCGAGTATGATGCCTACCTAATCAAGATCGGCGATCACGAGCAGTTCGGCAG
>JAPYQV010000194.1 GCA_029937205.1 Alphaproteobacteria bacterium | reverse complement strand
GCTTAACGCAATAAATGTGACGCGCTCACGTCCGGGGGATTTGCCCGGCGTGAGCGCTCTCACCGGGTTCGCATAACGGGAAACAAAACGACACAGGAACAATCCCGTGCAAGTTAACGGCGGCGTGGCACCCCCTGTCTACGGCCGCCAATCCTTCTATCGGCCCCTTGTGGGCCGTTTTTTTATGTGCCGCCTGAAGTGTCCTAATCCTTGTTGCGCTTCTTCTTTTTGTCTTTTTTCTTCTTCTTTTTCTTGTCCTTTTTAGCTTTTTTATCTTTTTTATCCTTTTTATTTTTCTTCTTCGTGTCGACCTCGTCCGCGTCTTCGTCGCCATCCTCCGCATCGTCACCCGCATCGTCATCCGCATCGTCATCGTTAGCTGACTCGCCGGCATCGTCTCCGCTGCCTTCAGCCGTGTCGCCGTCCGCCGTCTTGCCCGTCACGGAATCGACCGCCGCTTTGATTTCGTCCGATGGATTGGCGCCATCGTCCTTGGCCGCGCCGGCCGCTGATTCGACCGCGCTCTTGATCTCTTCGCTTGGATTTACATCGTCGCTCTGCGGCGCCTACGCCGGCTCATCGGTGGCCGGCGCCACATCTTCGGCGGCACTCGCAGCTCCCTCGATTTGCTCGACCTGCTGTTCGACCTGCTCTTGAAGCTGTTCTTCGACTTGCTCATTGATTTTTTGTGGCGCGAGGGCCGGTTCGCCGTCCTCTTGAGCGACCTGCAAGCCGATGATGCGCGGCGCAAGCTCCTTCGGTGCAAATATGTCGCTCGCCATTGCGGGCGACGGCGCAGCGATACCGAGCGCCACGGCAAGAGCGGTTGCGGAAACAAAGGTGTTGCCAATAATTCGGCGCGGCATTTTATTCTCCCATTTCTGTCGGTCATGCTTTTTTTGCGGCAAGTAAGGATATCAGGTTAGTTTAAGCCATGTGGACTTTAGCGCGAAGAGAACATAAATTTCGCTGGCTCGCCGTCGTGCTGCTGGTGGTTTGTTTCGCCGTACCGGCTCCCGCGGCCAGCGCGGCCGAGCCGCTGGTCGATGCCGCCTGGGTGATAGCTCAAGTTGGCGACGAAAATGTCCGGTTTCTCGATATTCGCGCTGGCGGCGTCGAGGACTTCAAAGCGGGGCATATCCCGGGCGCTGTTTTCAGCGATTATTTCAGCGCCGGCTGGCGCGTCACCGGCGCTGACGGAACGCCCGGCATGCTGCCGCCCGTGGCCGATCTCGAGAAGCTCGTGGGCGGGCTCGGCATTTCCAACGCCAACCATGTTGTGATCGTCGCGCGTGGTTTAAGCGCCGTCGAGATGGCCAGCGCCGCGCGTGTGTTCTGGACCTTCAAGGTGCTCGGCCATGACGCGGTATCGATCCTCGACGGCGGTATGACGTCCTATCGGGCGCTCAGCGCCGCGCTGCAACAAGGCACAGCCAGCGCCATCCTTACAGAATTCAAAGCATATTTCCGGCCCGCTCTGATCGCCAGCACGGAAGACGTGCTGAGCGCCCGGCAGAATGGCGACGTGCTGCTCGATCTTCGCCCGCAATTGCAATTTTCCGGTCTGAGCGGCCCGCGTTTCATGTCCCGCAAAGGCACCATCCCGGGCGCGCAAAATTTGCCGCTGACAAATCTTACGCAAGAGGGCGCCTTCAAGACACCGGCGGCGCTGTTTGCCGAGGCGGATCTGGCCGCGGCGGGGCCGGTCACTTGTTTTTGCAATACCGGCCATATGGCAGCGCTCGGCTGGTTTGTCGCCCATGAGTTGCTCGGCAATAGCGCAGCACGGCTCTATGACGGCTCCCTGGCGGCGTGGAGCCAGGACCCGGAACGCGACATCGTCAAGGGCGTGGGCCTGGACTGACTACCGCGCCGCCGACCAGGCTTCGGGGTCGCGGAGAAAATCGCGTACTTCGGCGATCGCCGCCACCGACGCCACGCTCTCTTCCTGGGCCATGTCGAGCAACGTTTCCAAATCACACAGCACGTTCAAACTGAGGCCGAGTTCATCGAGCGCCGGCTGGGCGGCGTCGGTCATGCGCGCGAAAACCACCGAGACATGGTCAATGGTGGCGCCGCCGACGCGGAGCGCGTTGGTAAAGAGCACAATGCTGGTCGCCGTGGTGATCAAATCCTCGACCAACACGACCTTGCGGCCCTTCACATCACAGCCTTCGATCTGCCCGCCGGTGCCGTGGCTTTTCGGTTGCGGGCGGATATAGGCGAGCGGCAGGCCGAGCCGGTCGGCCACCAAGGTGGCAAAGGGCACACCGGCGGTCACCCCGCCGGCGACAATGTCGGCGTCGCGTTTGCTGACATCGCGGGCCAGTGCATCGGTAATTTGCGACCGTGCCTCGGCGTGGCCGAGGATCAGGCGGCAATTGATGTAGAACGGCGCGAGCAGCCCGGAAGTCAGCCGGAACGGCTCGTTGGGCCGTATTAAGAAAGCGCCGGCATCCAAGAGCGCGCGCGCCGTGATATGAGAAGCGTTGTCGCCCATGACAACACTGAATAATCTAGCCACATGACAGAAGCAACAGACATCTAGCCAGATGACGGGCGAAAATGACATCTAGCCGGATGACGGACGAAAAAGACAAAGGCACGCGGATATTCTGCGCCCTCGACAGCGCCGATCTCGACAAAGTGCGCGCCTTGGCGCAATCCATCGCCGGCGCGGTGGACGGGCTCAAGCTCGGCCTCGAATTTTTCTCGGCCCGGGGGCCAGCCGGCATTCGCGACATCGCCCAACTGGGCGTGCCGATCTTCCTCGATGTGAAGCTGCATGATATTCCCAATACCGTGGCCGGTGCCATCCGCAGCCTGGCGACGCTGGCGCCTTATTACCTGACACTTCATGCCGGCGGAGGGGCGGAGATGATGCGCGTTGCGCGCAACACGGCGCATGAGGAAGCGGCGCGCCTGTCGCTGACGCCGCCGCGCCTGCTTGCCGTTACCGTGCTGACCAGCCTGGACGATAACGATTTGGCGCAGCAAGGCGTGTCCGGTACGGCGAGTGCGCAAGTGGTCCGCCTGGCCGAATTAGCGCGCGCGGCGGGGATCGACGGCATCGTCTCCAGCCCGCGCGAGATCAGTGCCATTCGCGCCGCCTGCGGCGAGGGCTTTGACATCGTCGTACCCGGCATCCGCCCCGGCGGCAGCGCTACCGGCGACCAGAAACGGGTTATGACGCCCGGCGAAGCGGTGCGCGCCGGCGCCAGCGCGCTGGTCATCGGCCGACCCATCACCGCGGCCGACGACCCGGCCCCGGCCGCGATGCAAATCCGCCAGGAGATCGACGCCGTTTAGATCGAGACGTCGAAGCCCGCCGACAGAATTTTCGCCGCTTCCTCGAAACGGGCGGCCGGAACGAGGACATAATCCGTCTCAAACGTGGATATCACGAAGATCGGGATATCCGCCTCGGCGAGCGGTGTGGCGATGGCGGCCAGAATGCCGGTTTCAGTAAGTTCAAGCGGCCTGGCAACCTTGAAAGCGCGCAAATCCCGCTCGCCGGCAACCTCGTCCGGCACGTCCTGTTGCGGCGCGAGCAGGGACAGCTCATCCGCTGTGCGGCTGGCGCAGGAAAACGGTCCTTGGAGCGAAAACCAGGCCGGCAGTGCGGCATCTTTCTCCAAGCGGACGACACAAAACTCTCCGGGCAGGGCTGTCAGGCGGCGCTTCGTGCGTCGACGCCGACGGCCCGTTGGATATGTTCAAACCCGTCCGCTTTCAGGCGCGCGGCGAGGCCCGCCGTGATGTCCGCGATCAGGCGCGGGCCGCGATAAATAAATCCGGTATAGATCTGCACCAGCGAAGCGCCGGCACGAATGCGCGCATAGGCGTCTTCTGCCGAGGCGATACCACCGACGCCGATCAGCGGCAGGCGGCCGTCGCTCAGGCGGTAAACCTCGCGCATCATGTTTTGCGCCGGCGCGCACAGCGGCGCACCGCTGAGGCCGCCGTGCTCGCTTCGCGCGCCCGAGCGCAGGCTCTCCGGGCGGGCGGTTGTCGTATTACAGAGGATGAGCCCGGCCAGATCGAAATCCATAGCGGCGCGCACGCTCTCCGCCAAGGCAGCGTCTTTGAGCTCTGGCGCGAGCTTGAGAAACAGCGGCACCGGCCTTTCCAATTTGGCCACGGTCTCGGTCATGCGTCCGAGCAGGCGCTGCAATGCTTCGCCCTCCTGCAACGAGCGCAGGCCCGGCGTGTTGGGCGAGGACAGGTTGAGGGTGATGTAATCGGCGAGCGGCGCCAGACGTTCGAGGCAGGTGACGTAATCCTCCGCGCGGTCGCCGCTGTCGCGATTGGCGCCGATATTTATGCCGAGCGGCGCGCCGCTGCCGCTCTCCCGGTAGCGCGCCACATTGCCGGCGAAAACTTCAAGGCCGGCGCCATTGAAGCCCATGCGATTGATCAGGGCACCATCGGCGGCAAGGCGAAACAATCGCGGGCGCGGATTGCCGGCTTGCGGCCGCGGCGTCACGGTGCCGGCCTCAACGAAGCCAAAGCCCAGGCGAAATAGACCACGCAGCGCCTTAGCGTCCTTGTCGAATCCTGCCGCGAGACCGAGCGGCGAGGCAAATTCCAGACCCCACAGCGTGCAGTGCAGAGACGGCGGCGGGGCGCTCTCTGCCGCGGAAACCAAGTTCCGCCGCAGTAGGCCGAGCGCCACGCCATGCGCTGTTTCCGGCGGCAGGCGCCGCAGCGCCGCAGCGCCTATGTCAGAAAGCAGCGGCATTACGCGCTACTGGCCGGCGCTTGGGGCTCGTCATTGCCGACATAGGCGCGATTCCAGGTCGGGCTGATGAGGATTTCGTTGACGCAGACGCTGGGCGGCATGCGGGCGACGAAGAGGATTGTCTCGCCGAGATCAATCGGTTTCAGCATGCGCCCTTTCACCGCCGCGGGCACAGGCTGGGCGCGCTTATCGATCAATGGCGTCGCCACTTCCGCCGGGCAGATGGCACAGGCGCGGATGCCGTTCCGGCCATCTTCCAGATTGACGTTGGTGGTGAACGCCATCATGGCGCGCTTGGCCGCTGTGTAGGCGACACCGCCGATGGCTGAATCATAACGCCCGGCCCAGGAGGAAATGTTGATGATGAGGCCGTCGCGCTGATGCCGCATCTGGGGCAGCACCGCGGCCATACAATAAAGCGCGCCTTTGATATCGATATCGATCAGCTTGTCCCAGCTCGCCGCCTCATAATTCGCCCATTCACGGTTGGGCACGTTGATGGCGGCGCTGTTGAGCATAATATCGATCCTGCCAAAACGGCTAATGAGTGATTCGCCGAGCGCCGCAACAGCGGCGCCATCGGCGATATCTAGCACTTCCGCATACGCCTCGCCGCCGGCCGGCTGGATGCGCGCCACCTTGTCGTCGAGCGGCTCACGACGCCGCCCGGAGAGAACGACCCGCGCCCCCGCGCCGGCCAATAATTCCGCGCCCGACGCGCCGATGCCCGTCCCTGCGCCAATCGCCCAAACCACTTTGCCCGTCAAATCCTGCATGTGACCTTCACCTTTGATTTTCTGCCCGGAAATATAGGACGCGCGGCGGCGTCGGAACAGAGCCAGTCTCGCGTGGCGAATCTTGCGCGTTGAGCTTGCCGCCGGGGCTAAGGTATATGTGCAATTCATATTGCCAAGCTGGGAGTTGGAAATTGGGCGACTACGTCTTCTGCGATGGATAGTTATAGGTTTGGGCAGCGGCAACCATGATACGGGCCTGCGAGGAGCGTGATTTTCAGGCGATGTTGACGCTTATCAATGCCGCCGCCGAAGCCTATCGCGGCATCATCCCGGCGGACCGCTGGAAGGAGCCGTATATGCCGGACGACGAACTCGTGCACGAGATTGCCGCCGGGGTTCAGTTCCAGGGCTTTGAGG
>JAPYQV010000628.1 GCA_029937205.1 Alphaproteobacteria bacterium | reverse complement strand
CAAATGAAGTCTGACGGAATACGGTTTTAGCATGAGAAAAATTGATAAACCCTTCCAAGCCATGATATGCACCGGTTCCGGATGGGCCAACACCACCAAATGGTGCATCGTCTTGCATAATATGCGTGATCACATCGTTAACCGCTACACCGCCTGAGGTGGTGCTGTTAACAACCTTATTCTCTTCGGTACTGTCCTCACCAAAATAATATAGACCGAGCGGGCGATCGTGTTCATTCACATATTGGATCGCTTGGTCAACTTCCGAGTAAGACTTGACTGGCAAGATTGGACCAAAAATCTCTTCTTGCATAACTTTCATATCTTCGGTCGGCTCGACGACAATGGTCGGTGGAATTTTATAATGCGGCTGCTGAGAGAAATCCTCACCCGCCGGATTAACTTCGATAACGGTTGCCCCTTTTTCACGCGCATCTTGGAGGTAAGACTGCAGGCGATCATAGTGACGCTCATTAATAATCGATGTGTAGTCCGAATTATCCTTTATGGTCGGGAACATTGTCTCGACTGAACTTTGCACTTCCTTGACGAACTCATCCATATTATCCTTCGGAACCATTACGTAGTCTGGTGCCAAGCAAATCTGTCCAGCATTCAATGTTTTACCAGTCATGATACGCGCTGCCGATTTTTTCAGATCTGCAGATTTAGAAATGATAACAGGTGACTTGCCACCCAATTCCAAAGTTACCGGAACCAAGTTTTCAGCTGCGGCTCGCATAACATGCGAAGCGATCGCTGTCGCACCGGTAAACAGCAAGTGATCAAACGGCATACTCGAAAATACTGCGCCTGTGTCTGGCCCACCCAAAACAACCGCAGCTTCGTCTTCCGCGAAATACTCCTCGACCAGTTCTTTCATCAAAATAGAGCTGTAAGGCGTAAATTCGGACGGCTTAAGAATTGTCCGATTACCGGCAGCAAAGATGCTGCCCATTGGGCCGAACGCCAAATTGAATGGGAAGTTCCAGGGTACAACATTGCCCACACAACCCAGTGCTTGGTAATCGACCCGTGTTTTGGCTCCTAAAAGCCCTAAGGGAAACATGGAATGACGCTTTGACGGTTTCATCCATTTGCGAACATTCTTTTTCGCGTGCTTCAAGGCGCCAATTGTGCCGGCAATATCCGAAGCCAAAGTGCCTTCAGGACTGCGGTTCCCGAAATCTTTGTTAATCGCTTCGATAATGTCGTCCTGACGCTCAACTAATAAAGCAATACAACGG
>JAPYQV010000193.1 GCA_029937205.1 Alphaproteobacteria bacterium | reverse complement strand
GAAATAGCCCCAGTCATGCAACCGGCCTTGCAGGATTTTTCCCCAGCCGAGGGGAATATGTATCCACGGATCGCGGTCCCATCCACCGGCCTCCAGCACCAGCACGCGCGTGCCGGGATCAGCCGACAGCCGATTGGCCAGCACGCAACCGGCCGAGCCGGCGCCGACGATGACATAGTCATAGACCTTGGGCTGGCTCATTCCGCCCCCTTGCGACTATTGCAGGAAAGCGCTTTCGGCGTTTCGCAGATAAATTTCAGTGCGGCGTGGCGGCCTTCGCGCAGCGGGGATATGTTCAAGTCGTTTCGCGTCGCGCGCCAATTGTTTGCGATCCCGCAAAGAACATTCTCCACCGCCATGCGCCGCCCGCCGTCGCGCTGATAGATCAATGTGCCGTCATCCAAATCGCGCCTGAGCGAAATGACGGCGGACTTGCCGGCCGGAATCTGGGCAATGTCCTGGGTGACGAAATGGGCCAGAACGATCTGGCACGCGATGGGTTGCGTCGCCGTTCCATTGACGATTTTAAGGTGCACTGGCGCGCTCGCGCCGGTCGGCTCACTGGCCAGTCCCAGGCGCGGCGCAACGGCGAACGCGCATACTAGAAAAATTTTAAATATTGCTTTGTTGAACACTGAATCAAATACGGCTCTTGGTGCATCCCTTAACGTTCAATGTATCATGTTCCGTCCCTTCCCCCAACGCGCCACGCAAGGAAATTCGCCTCATGTCAGTTAGAAAAACCGTATTTGTGACGGAACGGATTGTGGCCGAGGCCGGCAGCCCGGCGCCTCAGCCTGTGTGCCGGGTCGCGGCCATAGCGATTATCGAAAATCCCTATGCGGGACGTTTCGAAAATGACCTTTCAGCGCTGTTCGACACCGCCCTGGCGCTCGGTGAAGAGCTCATGCCGCAGGCGGTCGCCCTATTGGACGGGGCGCCGGCGGCCTACGGAAAATCGGCAATTGTCGGCGTGAATGGTGATATCGAGCATGGCGCGGCCGTGCTTCATCCGACACTGGGGAAACCCATGCGCGCCGCCGTCGGCGGCGGCGAATCGATTATCCCGCACACCACCAAGATCGGCGCCACGGGTGTGTCTGTCGACGTGCCGCTCGGCAACAAAGACAATATCTGGTCGTTCGATGAACTTGATACCATCACCGTGGCCGTGGCGGACGCACCCCGGCCCGATGAAATCATGATTGTGATGGCTGTCTCCGATGGCGGCCGTCCGCACCCGCGCGTTGGCAAGGGGCGCACGGCCATCTAGCAACCATCTGTCACGCCGGGCGAAGCGATGTGATCGGCGCCAGAGGCGCACGGCCTTGAATGATGTCACTGGCCCGTTCAGCGATGGCGATTATCGCCGCATTGACCGGCCCCGTCGTGATGCTCGGCATCACCGATCCGTCAACAACATAGAGCCCGTTCGTTCCGCGAACTCTGAGATCCGGCCCGACCACTGCCGCCGCGTCATTGCCCATACGGCAGGTGCCGACCGGATGATGATGGGTGGCGGCGGAACGCTGCAGGAAATCATGCCGCTCCCTATCGGTCTTTACTGCCGGGCCGGGCAGTAATTCGCGACCGCGCCACGCACCGAGCGCGTTCGCGCCCCCTACACGGCGCGCTATATCCAATGCCGCAGAGAACGCGACGAAATCTTCCGGTGCGCTGAGATAGGCCGGGTCGATCAGCGGCGCCGCATCAGGGTCGTCCGAAGCAAGCCGAACCGTGCCACGGCTCTTCGGATGGGTGAAGCCAAACATCAAGGTGTAAGCCTCGCCCACCGCCGGCGCTTCGAAACATTCCGTGACCGCCGGCAACAGAACGCAGGCAATCACCACATCCGGCGCGCCATCATGGTCCGATAGGCGGAGATAGAGGAGCGATTCGGAGTGCTGATAGTGGGACGGCGGGACAGGGTGGGCCGAAGCGTAAAGATTACCAGCGGCGAGTAGGTGATCCTGCAGGTTTCGGCCCACGCCGGGCAAATCTGTGCGGCACCTAATTCCAAGATCGTGCAGGTCGGCAGCCGGTCCGATACCGGAATGTAGGAGCAGTGTCGGGGAGCCAATTGCACCTGCGGCGAGAATCACGGCGCGCTCGCTATCAATTTTCCGGCGCTCTCCGCGATGATCGACCTCGACACCCCGGCACCGGTCACCGCTAGCATACAGAAGGCGCCGTGCCTGACAATGTGCCAGCACGGTGAGATTCTCTCGCGCCAAAGCAGACGCTAAATATGCGTCGGCAGCGCTTTGCCGCTTGCCGTCGCGGATGGTCAGGGTGTTGAGCGTTGGCCCGCACATTTGGGCACCGTTATGTTCCGCCGTCGCCCGGAAGCCGCATTCCTCGCCGGTAGCCATGAAGCTCTCGGTGACCGGATTCGGTTTGTCGGGAATGAGCAATGACAGAGGTCCGCTCCCACCGTGATAGGGCGAGGCGGCCAGGCTGCTGGTTTCAGAGCGGATAAAGTAGGGCAGCAGGTCGGCATAGCCCCAGCCTACGCAACCAGCCGCCGCCCATCGGTCGAAATCCGCCGGGTGGCCTCTGACATGGGCCATGGCGTTCAAGCAACTGGTGCCGCCGATGACTTTTCCACGCGGCCAGGCATGGGTGCGACCGGCGGTGTGTTGTTGGCCGCTTGTGCGAAAATTCCAATCAAGCGCCGAGCCGGCGAGGAACGGCCAGCGCGATGGATCGGCAATGGCGGGATCGTCGGCTGGCCCGCCCGCCTCGATCAGGGCGACGCGAATATTGGCATCCTCGCTGAGCCGGGCGGCGAGCACGCAGCCCGCGCTGCCGGCGCCGACAATCACATAATCGAACTGGTCTTCCTGCACCATCCCAGCAAGCATAGGTGCTTAACCGGAGGTGTAAAACGCGCTATATTGGTGCCAAGAAATTATGAGGAATTCGAGCATGGAAAATTCACCCATCAAGGCGCCGACCATGACCTTGACGTCCGGCCCGGTGGCAATATATCCGCGCGTTCAGGAAGCCCTGTCGCGCCCGGTTCCCTATGACTATGACCCCTATTTTCAGAACATTTATGAGCAAGTCAGTATCAAGGCCGGCCGCGCGATGCAGAGCGATCAGCCGGCGCTGATCCTGCACTGCGAGCCGGCGGTGGCAATTGAAGCCATGGCGGCGTCGGTGATCGGTCCGAACGATGTGGTGTTGAATCTGGCGTCCGGCGTTTACGGCAAGGGCTTCGGATATTGGGCGGCGCGTTATTGCAAGCGTTTGACCGAAGTGGAGGTGGCTTATAACGACGCCATCGATCCCGAGCAGGTGGCGGAGGCGCTGCGTGCCAATCCGGATGTCACCATCGTTTCCACGGTGCATCACGACACGCCATCGGGCACCATCAATCCGGCTGGCGAAATCGGCGCGGTGGTCAAGGCACACGGCGCCCTGCATTTGATCGATGCGGTTTCCTCCTTTGCCGGCATGGATATTCATCCCGGAGATTGCGCGGCGGATGTGTTCGTGACCGGCCCGGGCAAATGCCTTGGCGGATCGCCGGGATTGTCGGTCCTGAATGTCAGCGAGGCGGCATGGCGCCACATGGAGAGCAACGAAAACGCGCCGCGCGCATCGGTACTCAGCCTGCTCGATTGGAAAAATGCCTGGAGCAAGGACGAGGCTTTTCCCTTCACGCCATCGGTATCTGAGGTGCAGGGCCTGGATGCCGCGCTCGACCAATATTTGCAAGAGGGACCCGAGGCTGTGTGGCGGCGTCATGAGGTGACGGCGCGGGCGTGCCGGGCCGGTATCAAGGCCATGGGACTGGAGATTTGGCCGGCGCGGGACTCCATCGCCGCGCCGAGCACAACAGCAGTGACGATTCCGGGCAATCTGACGACAAAGCAAATCCACAGCGCGGCGCGGCAAACCTATGGCGTGACGCTCTCGGCCGGGCGCAAGGATACCTACGACAAGCTGATCCGCGTCGGCCACATGGGGCCGGTTGCCGAACCGATTTACGCCCTCGCCGCGGTTGCGGTGTTTGGCGCCGCCGTTCGCCAACACGGCATCAGCGTGGATGTGGGCAGTGGCATCGAGGCCGCCATGGCGGAAGTATCGAACGGCGCGTAACGCCGGAATAATCTTGAAGGGGGACGTAAATCATGAACCGATTTAGCGGGCAAACCGCCATTGTCACCGGCGCGGCGCGCGGCATTGGCCGGGCGATCGCGGAACGTCTCGCCGCTGAGGGCGCCACCGTCGCGCTGGCGGACATCAACGAAGCGGGCGTGCAGGCGACGGCGGCGGAGATTGGCGGCGACAGCTTTGGCGTTGGCGCCGATATCGCCGAACCCGAATCCGTGACCGCGCTGCACCGCGCCGTTATCGATAAGACCGGCCAACTCGACGTGCTCGTCAATGCCGCCGCGATTGTGCCGTTCGTCGCCTGGGATGATCTCACTTTCGAGGAATGGCGCCGCGTGTTACGGGTCAACCTGGACGGCCTCTATCTGATGTGCCGCGCCTCGTCCGATCTCATGCGGCCGCGGAAATATGGCCGTATCGTCAATATCTCGTCGAACTCGATCTTTGCCGGCACGCCCAACATGGCGCACTACGTTGCCTCGAAAGGCGGCGTGTTGACATTTGGCCGGGCGCTGGCGACGGAACTCGGCGGCGACAAAATAACCGTGAATACGGTGTGTCCGGGCCTGACCGATACCGAAGGCGTTCAGCAATCACCGCACAAGGATGCCTTCGAATTCGTTGACATGCTGCAAGCCATCAAAGGCACTGGCACACCCGCCGATATCGTTCCAGCAGTGGCGTTTCTCGCGTCAGAGGAAGCCCATTGGATTACCGGCCAGTCGCTTGTGGTCGATGCCGGTATGGTTCGGCAATAGCTTTAACGTCACGAATAGAAGGCCGGAGCCAGCAGATAGTCAGGATAGCTTGCCGGATCATGTGAGTAGAACAGCTCCGCATCATATTTCTCGGCCAGCTCTTTCAGGCGCTCCATGGATTGAAGACTTGCCACCGGATCCAGGTGGAAGCTCGATATGCACATCAAATCCATATTCTGTTTGCTGTAGCAGGCATCGGCGGAAAACAGCATCGGGCGGCGGTCGGGCAGTTCCACCATCAGGCTATAGTGACCTGCCGTGTGGCCCGGCGTTTCGAACAGCCACATGCCTTTGGCGATTTCCTGGTCGTTGGTCAGGGTTTCGAATTTCGGCGTATAGATATCGAGCGCCGGTTCCGCCGGCGCGCCTCGCTTGGCGCTAATGTCGGGCGAAAAACGCACATCCGAATAGCCCAACATCTCGAACGGATGCGGGCTCGCGCAAGCTTCAAGCTCTTTGGCATGGCACAGCGTACACGCCTCGGTCAGGTGAATGTTTCCACCGCAATGGTCGAAATGATAGTGCGAATTGATGACATAGTTGATGTCGCTCGGGCGCAGGCCGACGGTCGCCAACTGCCCGGGAATGGTCTGAGCCTCGGTTTGCAGCGGCTTCTCGAACGGCAGCACGCGCTCGACATGGGCATGATCGTAGCCGGTATCGAAAATATAGAGGCCGTCGGGATGGTCGATGAGAATCGCATAGCACGGAAAGCGCAGCTCGCCGCCCGGCCCGCGGTTCCAAAAGGCATGGTAGCCGTCGATCACCAGCGTGCCGCCATCGAGCAGGTAAACTTTATTAGCACTCATTGCCTTACTCCCGTCCTAAAATTCGATCAACAGCCTCAGCGCTCGCCGCGATGATAGGGAAGGCCAAGGGCCGGCGGCAGATAGCTGTGCCGGGCAAACAGTATCAGGACCAAGATAACCATGGCGAATGGCAGCATCTGCACGACGTCCGTTGGTATGTTCACCCCGGCGACTTGGAGGGCCGTGGTCAGCGCCAGACTGACCCCGAACAGTGTTGCGC
>JAPYQV010000192.1 GCA_029937205.1 Alphaproteobacteria bacterium | reverse complement strand
CAATTAAATATCAAGCGGACCCAGAACACTTTCAATTCGGCCACGGGAAATAGCGCCGTCGCGCAACAGCCGCGGCGCTCCGCCGCTGAGATCGAGTAGCGTGGATTCGTTTCCGGGACAGGCACCGCCATCGAGCACGGCATCGATCGCGTGGCCCAGGCCCTGCATCACGTCGCCTGCGGTCTTGGCCGGTGCGGCGCCGGTTATATTTGCGCTCGGTGCGGTAAGCGGTCCTGAAAAGGCGCGAAGCAGGCGCATCGCTATGGCGTTGCCGGGGACGCGCAGTGCCACGGTTCCACTTTGCGGATTTAGCCCAGGCGCCAGGGGGCTGGAGTCGCGCTGCCGGACGATGAGCGTGAGAGCCCCCGGCCAGAATGCTTCTGCGAGACGATAGGCGTGTTCGTTCAACTCACCATATTGGGCGGCTTCCTGAATATCTTGAAGCAGGACGATCAAAGGCTTGTCTTTGGCGCGCTGCTTGGCTTGAAACACGTTCATGACGGCGGTTTCATTGCGGGCGTCGGCGCCCAGGCCGTAGAGGGTTTCGGTGGGAAAGGCAACCAGGCCGCCAGCGCGCAAGAGGTCGGCGGCAATTTCCAAATTGTTTGAGTTCGCCGGCAACAGGCGCGCGGGGGGAGGCGGCGCCGTCATTTTGAGCCTTTGGCCAGGCTCCGGGCTGAGCCGTTGGTCAAGCCACGGGCAATGAAGTGAGGATTGTCGAGTGTCGGTTTACCGTAGCGCAGATCCTCGCCGTTCGTTCGCCGCACACTTCCACCTGCTGCGGACAGCACGGCATGTCCGGCGGCTGTGTCCCACTCCATGGTACGGCCGTAGCGCGGGTATAGATCTGCGGCGCCGCGCGCCAGTAAGCCAAATTTGAGTGCGCTGCCGGCGCTGGTCACGCTGGCCGTGTGGTGCTTGGCGATAAAGGCGTCCGTTTCCGCGTCGCGGTGGTGGCGGCTGGCAACGACGACAGCGCCATCCGCCGGAACCTGTCGCGCTGAAATCCGCTTCCTCGTGCCGTTGCGGTGGATGAGATAGGCAGCGCGGCCATCGGCCAGGTAGCAGTCATCCAGTGCCGGCGCGTGGAGGGCGCCCAATACCGGAATGCCATTTTCGACCAACGCGATATTAACGGTGAATTCGTCGGTGCCGGAGATGAATTCCTTGGTGCCGTCGAGCGGGTCGACAAGCCAGAACCGGCCGCCGCTAATGTCCGGCAAACGGCCCTGGGCGACGCTCTCTTCCGAAACAATGGGGATTCCGGGCGCGCCCTGGGCCAGTCCGGCAACAATATAAGCGTCCGCCAGTTCGTCCGCCTCGGTCACCGGCGAATCGTCGGATTTATGTTGTACGGCGATGCCTTGGCGATAGAGTTGCATAATTTTATCGCCCGCTTCGATGGCCAGTTTATGGGCCAATTCCGCCAGGGCGGTACGTTCGGGTGTGTTCATTGCGTTCATTGTCTGTGATTTAATACGGTGATGAAATTTGCGGAAGATGGCGCCATCGAGGTCAAAATTAGCCGCAGTAACACGCCTTCAACTTATCGCGATACCTCTGCGAGACCTTTTTTTCGAGGCGGCGTTTCCACCATTATCTCTCACTGTACAGGATTCGAACACCCGCATCTGCGGTTATGAAGATTCCGGTAGAACCTATTTGAAAACAGAGGAGAGAGTAAAACAATGTTGAAAGAAACCATCGTAGCGGTGACGGTTGTTACCATGACTGCTGGCGCTGCCCTGCTTCCCACCGCCGTTTCGGCCGGTGAGAAGCCCATCGTCCTGGCTTCCTGTAGCGCTTGCAATCCGTGCAACCCCTGCAATCCTTGCGGTGGGTGCAATCCCTGCGGCTGATTGCCGGACCCAGAATAATTTTGCATTGAAAAGGTCGTCTCCGGCGTTTGCGCAGGAGGCGGTCTTTTTATTTGACCGCGCCGATGAGTTCAATTCAGTCGTTCTTGGCTTCTTTTGCTTTGTCCTTGCCGGCGAGCGCCGCTCTGACAGCGGCGATTTGGGCGGCGATATCTATATCGGCCTGGGAGGTAATTTCCAGGTCCCGGTCTTCGAACACATCCTTGCCCGGGCGCTGCTTTTCCCAGGCTTCAATACACACGTCGCGCGCCTGCAGCAGTAAAATTACTTGCGGCCAAAAAAGGTGGACCATACCGCTGACCCAGCGATTGGTCGGCCAGGAAGGTTGTGCGTGGTCAATCTTATAGGGCGCGATCATTTTGATCACATCGCGCGCCTTGTACCAAGCCTCGCCGGTCACCCAGCGATTGGTGGTAAACAGGCGAATCGGCAGGCCTTTGGCGTCCATGGAAATTCCCACGATATGGCTGAGTGAATCGCTGCCCTTCGGCCATGGCGAGCGATCCGGGCGATTGATCGGTTTGGTGCCGCGCGCCATGCCCTTGGCGCGCATGAATGTGTGGAAATGGCCATGTTCGGGGTCACGCCCACCAATCGTATGGGCATGATAAAAATACTGTGCATGGCTCTTCTTGTCGTAGACGTCGCCCTTGGGATAATGATCCCATTCGTAGAAGGTGCCCTGGTGGCGCAAGATTTCGCCGACGACGTTGTCGTCACTTAGATTCAAAACCCGGCCAACCTCGAGAACGTCCTCACCGGCGGCAAGCATCATCCGCAACCGTTTTACCGGATGGGTGGCCATATCCAGTTGACGGGACGTTTCCTGTTTATGCGCTTTCGTTACGCTTTTTGGCACGGTTCAAACCTCAATCCGCGAATATAAACTGACGATAACATAGGCCGAACAACGGCAATATACCATAAATTACATATGGTTAAGGCGTGATTTCACTCGCCGCGCAGATTTATTCTGCGCCGGTGACGAGACGAAAGCCTATCAGGATATGTTTTATATTTTGTGGGCGGGCATGCCGTGCGGCGGGGCGGCACACGCCGCATCCTTTGTCGTCCCAGGAGCCGCCCTTGACCAAATATCTTCCCGGATTACCCGGCGAACTTGTCCATTCAAATACCTGACCAGCGGCATCCAACAACCCAAACGAGCTGGCGCCGGCGGGAAATTGGCCGACAGGTCGAGTGTCGAAGGGACCCAGGTCATGACTATTGAGAAGTGCCGGGTCGAATGCATCGCCCCACGGGAAGTGCCGCCCGTCCACGCCTCGCGCCGCTTTTTCCCATTCAAGAGCATTCGGCAGGCGCCAAATCTGCCCGGTTCGTGCGCTGAGCCAAGTGGCGTAGGCGCGCGCATCAGCGTGTGAAACCAAGACCACGGGGTGGTCCACCCGGCCTTTCGGCGGGCGCCCGTTATGCCACGCATGGCGCCGGGTGCGTTCAAACGGATGAATAAGGCCGTAGCCGTTCCAAGTGGCTTCGTCCATATCCGGTGCGGGGTGCCCGGTTTCATCGACAAAAAGCGCGTATTGCGCGTTGGTGATTGTTGTTTGGGTGATTTGGTACGCCGGCAACTGATGCGAACCGCGTTTCCGTTCGCGGTCGTACCAGCCGAATTTACGGGTGCGATCGTGGCCATACGCGGCTTCATCGAGCGCATAGGCAGCCTCGCGTTCCGCCAGGTCCGAACCAGCGACAAAGGCACCGGCGGGTATCGAAATGACCGCCGGAGCGGTGAAATCCCGCGCCGCGACGAGGCCAACGCCCAGGCAAAATGTCGTCGCGATGGAGACCACTATATGGAGCATCGCTGCGCGCATCATCCGACGAGGCTAATTCGCCGTGCCGGTCCCGGAAAATCACAAGAAGTTGACCCGGATTGCGTTGCGGTTGAACGCTTACAAAGGAATATTTGGTTGTAGGGAATCGAAATATTTTTAGCAGGGAGCGCATCATGGACTTAAGGAAAAAGCTACTTTCAGGCACGGTTATTCCGGTGGTCATCGGAATAAGTGTTGCTGTGGGGGGTGTTGTTCAGCCGGCATCCGCTGCCTTTGAGTCTGAGAATCCAACAGCGATCCCACGCGGCGGCGACAGCGCGGAAATATTATTTGCGGCTTGCAATCCGTGCAGTCCGTGTGGCCCGTGCAATCCTTGCGCCGCCGCCAATCCGTGCGGCCCCTGCGGTGCGTGCAACCCGTGTGCGGCGGCGTGCGGCCCGTGCGGCGCTTGTAACCCCTGTGGTCCATGCGGCGCGTGTAACCCGTGTGCGGCGGCAGACTGTGTCGTTCCGGGGATGGGAGCCTGCAACCCATGCAATCCCTGCGCGGCCAAAAATCCTTGCAATCCGTGCGGTGCTTGTAATACGTGCAATCCCTGTGCGGCCAAGAATCCTTGCAATCCGTGCGGCGCTTGCAACCCGTGTGCGGCCGCCTGCGGCGCTTGTGGCGCGTGCAATCCGTGTGCGGCGGGTGATGACGAAATTGAGCTTTCAGCTGCGCAAGCCAACGCGGCCTATGCCTGCATCAAAGGCAGTTTGAAAGCGGGATACGCCAAATCCGGAAATGAGTGGGTTCAAGCGTATCAATCATGGACCAACTACGCGGCACAGCCCTATGTGTCAGGCACCCATGGTGGACGCTTCGTCAATAATTATGCCAACGCCAGAGGATCCAATTACGGCTTGTTCGAGAATGCCGGACCGGCGCCGGAGGGCACGGTGCTCGCCAAAGACAGCTTCAAGGTCAAGCCGAACGGCAAGGTGAGTGCGGGTCCGCTATTCCTGATGGAAAAAATGGCGGCCGGATTTAATACCGAATCGATGGATTGGCGCTATACGCTGATATTACCCAATGGCCGGATATTGGGCACGACGGGCGGCAAAGACTCCGCCAAAATGGGATTCTGCGCGGAATGCCATGCCGTGATGGAAGATCAGGACAGCCGGTTCTATCTGGATGAAGATTATAGGCGCCAGTAATCGCAATTTATTGTCGGAAATAGCCAAAAAACCGAATTCCCGCCAGGCTCAGGCGGGAATTCCGCCTGGGACAATTGCGCCGCTTGAACAGCCTGCGTCAGCGGCATATTGTGCGCCCTCTTACAGAATTTGGCATGGGGAGAACCTACATGAATTTCCGTAATTTTCTGGCGGTGGGCGCCGCAGCGATGTTTGTTGTCGTGAGTAGTGCAGCGCTTGCCGACGGCGACGTCAAAAAGGGCGCAAAAGTATTTAAGAAGTGTAGGGCTTGCCACACCGTGGAAGCTGGCGGGAAACACAAGGTGGGTCCGAATTTGAACGGATTATTTGGCCGCACGTCCGGCACGGCTGATGGCTTCAAATATTCGGATGCCATGAAAGGCGCCGCGATCGTTTGGGACGAAACCACCATCGAAGAATATATCAAGAACCCGAAGAGCTATATTCCGAAAAATAAGATGGCTTTCAAAGGCGTTAGGAAAGACAAGCAGCGTCGGAATCTGATTGCCTATCTGAAAGAAGCGACCCAGTAGCGCGCTCGACAAACCAGCGCAGCAGCGGCGGTCGCCACATGTCGATAAGGTTAGAGGATCATATCGGAGAAATTCCCGATTTTCCCAAGCCCGGTATCCTATTTTACGATATCTCGCCGCTCCTCGCCCACTCAGGCGCGTGGGCAGAGGCCGTGGAGCAACTCGCGGCCGCCGTTGCGCCTTATAAGCCGGACATTCTGGTCGGCATCGAATCGCGCGGCTTTCTTGTTGCCGCTCCCTTGGCGTTCAAGATGGGCTGCGGGTTCGTCATGATCCGCAAAGCCGGCAAACTGCCGGGTGATACGATAAAGTACGAATACGCGCTCGAATACGGCACGGACACGGTGGAGATCAAAAAAGATTTCATCGCGCCCGGTCAACGGGTTGTCCTTTTGGATGATCTTCTGGCCACCGGCGGTACCGCGCAAGCGACATTGGAATTGCTCAATCAGGTTGGCGCCAATGTGGTCGGCGCCGCTTTTTTGATCGAGCTCGAAGGGCTTGGCGGTCGTGACCGCTTGAATGGCCTGCCCTATGC
>JAPYQV010000191.1 GCA_029937205.1 Alphaproteobacteria bacterium | reverse complement strand
GCCCGACACGGCGGCGCACGAACACCGCGATGGGAAATCCGATAATGAAGGAGATCACAACCGCCGCCGCCGAATGGAACATGGAATAGAGATAGTTTTCCGCCCGTGCCGAAGTGAAGAAATTATCATAGGCAAGCAGCGTGAAGCCGGGCTCCATCCAAAATTGGGTGCGCTCGAAAACGCTCCACACCAGCGTGAGTGCGACCGGAATGGCGAGGAACACGATCATGAAGAGGGCGGGAATGTAAAAGGCCCACTTCTGAACGCCGTTCTCGCCGATCAGCCGGCGCCAAAAAGTCGGAGAGGCCGGAACGCTCCGGCCTCCCCACGCGCGCGATATTTCGGTCTTGGCCGCGGTTGCGCCCATTGTTGATCAGGCGGCCTGCAAGCGCGCCCACCAATCCTGGTAGGCACGAATGTGCGTCGGAAACACATTTTGCCAGGCGTTGCCCTTCACCGCATAACGGGCGATCTTGCTTTCGAGAACGCTGATCACACGTTCCTGCTCGGCCGGCGGGAAGTCCTCTGGATTTGCTTTGATGTATTCGTCGACGCCGATCATCTGCGGCCCGAAGCCGAGGCCCGCGATGGTGCGCGCGCCGAACCAGGGCGAGAGATAGATATTGGCGAGTTGGTAATAAGCATCGTCCATGCCGCGTTCCCGGCCGCCCTTTGTGAGCATGATCACATTGTTCCAGGTTTGGTGGCCTTCCTTCATGGTGCCGTAACGGATGTCGGCCTCATCGCCGGTTTTCTTTTGCGCGACGATTTGGATCGGCTCCCAACAGGAGGACATCAGCACCTCGCCGCTGGTCAACAATCCGACACCGTTTTGAAAGCCGTCCCAGAAGGTGCGGAACTGGCCTTTTTTCTTGAAATCGATGAGATATTGGCACACCGCTTTGACTTCATCGGGCTTCATATCCGCCGCATCATCGATCTCGATTTTGCCGCTTTGCTTCAAATAAATTGCCATGTTGGTGAGCGTCGGCCCGAAATCGTTCTGCAGCGCGACATAGCCCTTGAACTGGGAATCGAACATTATCCCCCAGCTGTCGGGGTGAAAGCCGAGCGCCTTAAAATCATAGGCCATGGAATCGGCGTTGGAGATCATCGGCGTGGCCACCACTTTGCCGTCATGGCGAATGGTATCCGCCGCCGCGCCGCCTTCCGCATAAGTTGGCAGAATGTTTTTCCAATTGGCAATCTTGCTGGTGTCCAGTGGTACGATGGCATTTTGCGAGGCGAGCGCGTCTTCCATGCCGCCGCCATTGTCCGTCAGCGCATCGAACAGCTTACTGCCATCACCGACCACCATCTTTTGAATCGCCTCGTCGGCCCGAGCGCTCTTGGTGGTAAAGGCGATCTTAAGCCCGCTCTGGGCCTCCATGGCGCTCCAGTCTTTTGCACCGACTTTGTGAATGGGGTTTGCCCAGATCTTCAGCGCCTCATCGCTGGCGGCCGAGACTCCGGGTATCCGGGTCGTCGCCGCAACTGCCGCGGCAGCGGCGAAGCCCTGTAACAACACGCGTCTATTAAACTGAAATTGGTTCATTTTCTGCCGTCCTCCCCTTTGGTTGCTATCTTGATTGTCTATGCAATTTCGATCGCTTGGCAATTAATTCATCGATGATGTTAGCACGATTTTGGCCGCTTCCGGTTAGCTTCTATGCGTCGGTATCATTAAAAAAGCGGGTGTTGGGCGGGCCTTCGATCATTTCGCTGAACCGCTCGAAAATGCTGGTCTCATTGCGCCAATCGAGATACGTCTCGAAATGGACCTTACTCTGCCACTTTCCCATGATGATCAGCGTATCTGCGTCGTCTTGATTCTGGAAGACATCGACAGAGACACAGCCGTCATAGTTGCGGGTATCGGGCAGGATGTCATTCAGCATGGTGAGCATCTCATTGGCGGTGCCTGGATTGGTCCTGATTTCGAGAATTACTGTGGTCGACATTTGTACCTCCCTTTGGTTATTTACGCATTTGACAGTCCGTGTGCCGATACCGGACACTTCGTAAATTACGCATTGAATCGCGGTGATTGCGTGTACAAACATACGCATGTGAATCAGGCTAGAAGCACCAATGAGTGAAGTTTCCGAAGGCGCGCGGGATCACCGCGGCGATTGGCATCCGCCGGAGCGCGCCGGCGTGCCGCCGATCTGGAAGTGGCCGCCGGCCCCGCTGCAAGTGGTGAAGTGGTTGTTCGGCAATCCCGGTTATCTGTTCCCGTGGAACGTGATGTTTGCCGGCATTGCGATTGTTACCTGGCTCTATACCCAGCCCGAGCTTTCGCGCATGGCCGAGTTTGAGATCGGCTGGATCGCGCATATATTCGAGCGTAACCTCATTCTCCTCACCGTCTTTTACGGCGGCTTGCAACTCTGGCTCTACACCTTCAAAGGTCAGGGTGAGAAGTAGAAATTTCACGGCAAATGGTGGGGCGAAAAGAAGCCGCGCTTCCTCTTCGGTTCGCAATTTTGGGACAATGTATTCTGGAGCATTGCCAGCGGCTGCACCATCTGGTCGGCCTGGGAAGTCGTGATGATGTGGTCCTACGCCAACGGCCATGTGACGATGATAAGTTGGGATTCGGACCCGCTTCATTTCGCATTACTGCATTTCGTCTTGATTTTTTGGCAGACGATCCATTTTTATTTCATCCATCGCGCCATCCATTGGAAGCCGATCTATCAGAACGTCCATTACCTGCATCACAAGAACATCAATATTGGCCCGTGGACGGATCTCGCCATGCACCCGGCCGAGCACCTCATTTATTTTTCAACCGTGCTGCTGTACTGGGTCGTTCCGTCCCATCCGATCCACGTCATGTTCTCGCTGCAAGTCGCGGCGTTGATGTCGGGCGTCGGCCATATCGGCTTTAACGAAATCGTGGTGAAAGGCAAGATCGCGTTTCCGAGCGATTATTTTCACTATCTGCATCACCGCCATTTCGAGTGCAATTACGGTAACACCCTGTTTCCGGCCGATCGCTGGTTAGGCATCTTCCACGACGGCAGCCCGGAAGCGCAGGAGAAAATGGTCGAACGCATCCGCGCCAAGCGGGCGGCAAATAAAGAGCTCACGGAGGACTAGCGCGGCGCGCGAGCGAGAGGAAGAAGGCCCTCGGCACAGGCCTTTATTTGCAGGGCGAGATATTTGGAATAGATGCGGCACTGGGTGAAACTGCCGGCGAGAAACCACAGGCCGGGCTGGCCGGTGCGCTGGAACATATTGCGGAGCTCCTGCCCGTCGCCAAACCCCCATATCGGACCAACACGGTCGGCCACGCCTTCGCCGAACAATTTGCGCACCAGATGTTCCGGACCTTTATAGCCTGTCGCGAGGACGATGAGATCGGCATCCAATGTTTCGCCCGTGGCCATCCTCGCCCCACCAGCAACGAACTTATCGATTTCGGAAAACTGAACGAGTTTGATCTTTCCTTGCGCGATCAGGTCCGAGCAGCCGACGTTGAAATAGTAGCCACCGCCGCGCGTGAGATATTTGAATTGCCAACCCGATCCGTCCTCGCCGAAGTCGAGTTTGAAGCCGACGCGCCTCAAGCCGTCGTGCAGCGACCGGTCGAGGTCCTGCGCTTTCGCCGTCATGAGAATATGCGATTTGCGCGCCACCGCCAGTGGCATGGACGCCGTGATGAGGTCGCAATCTTCCAGCACGGGGCCTTCGTCATAGAGTGCGTAGGGAAGTTGTGCGCTCGGCTCAATGTTGACGATCAAGGTTGGGCTGCGCTGCACCAGCGTCACCCGTGCGCCGCTTGATTGAAGATCCTGCGCAATATCATGACCGCTATTGCCGGTTCCAATCACCATGACATTGCGGCCGGTCCAGGCTTCGCCATCGTCATAGGCGCTGGAATGAACCGTCGCGCCGCCGAATTCGCTTAATGTCGGAATATCCGGGAGATTGGGGATGTCGCTGACGCCGGTGGCCATGACGATGTGCCGGGGATGCAATTCGCGAACCGTGCCGTCCGCGTGGTGGAGTTCGGCGGACCAACAGGCTGCCTCAGAATCATAGGCGCCGCGCCGGAATTCCACGCCGGTCCAATAATTGAGCTCCATGCTCTCGGCATAGGCTTCGAACCAGCCGGCAAGCTTGTCCTTGGGGATGTAGAGCGGCCAATTCGGCGGAAACGGCATGTAGGGGAGGTGGTTCACTTGCACTTGATTGTGCAGCGTGAGGGCGTGATAGCGGCGCCGCCAATTGTCGCCGATGCGTGGGTGGCGGTCGACGATCAGCGTGTCGACGCCGAGCTGGCCCAAACGCGCGGCGATGGAGAGCCCGGCGTGTCCGCCGCCCACCACCAGCACGGCCGGGTCTCTTGCCGTGTAGGCGGCGGCGGATGTTCGGAGATCACGCCAGTTGGGTCCGTGGAAATCCCGCGAATAGGCTTCGCCGGAAGGTCTGAATTTACCGATTCGATCCTCGAAATCCCGGAGTTCGGCAAGCGCCGTCAGGAGTGTCCAGGCCTTGAATTTATCGTCGTCATTGTTGTCGGGAATCAGGCGCAAGACACCTTCTCCCGTGCCGGTCGCGGTCTCGAAGGCGAAGATCGCTTCAACTGCATCCGTGCCGGCGCGGGTAACGTGGCGCGGCGGTGTGCGCGCGTGGTCTATTCTGAAATGGTGCGCGCGCGTTTGGCCCTGATGCAACTGTAACGCCGCTTCAATCCGCGCCGCACCGGTTACGGTTTGAATATTCCAGCTCAGGGCCAACACATCGCGCCAATGACACTCGGGATGGAACAGCGCTTGGGCGCCCGGCCCATCGGCGTTTGAAAGCGCGCGCTCGAATTGCCCGAGCCAGCGCTCGATCATTGCCGCAACGGAATCACCGGCGATATTCAATATTCTCTCCCAAGATGAAGCGCAGTCGACATTCCTGTATCAGGCGCGCGACAAGGTGTTTTCGTCGCTGTGCTCAAACTGAGTGCCGTAGATATCGACCATCATCGTCTGGCGATAGGAAAGCGTTTCGTTTCCAAAAATGATCTTCTGGCGATAGCTCACCGTCGATGCATTGTCCCGCATGAAGGGAGATTCGATAATTTTCCACTGATCGTCATCGGCTGTTGCCGAGACCTCTATGGTCGTTCGGCTGTCACCATCCGCCGCGCCGGAATATTTCCCTCCCGCCAGCAGGCAGACGCCGCGTGGTATTGTGAGCGAGTGCATAACGGTTGCCGTACTGGCCTCCCACATCCAATAACCGGTTTCATCATGAAACACATTGCCGTTCGATTTGCGCCGGACGGTCTGGCGGTAGTGCAGCGCCACGAGGCTTTGCGAATCCGCGTTGCGCACACCGCCGGCCGGCGCATAGGTAATGGTTTCAAAATAGGGATTGATCTCCTTGCCATCCGGCTCCGGCGCCACGTCGGTGCCCGCCGCCCCGGACCATTCCCCGATCAGGTCCGCCAACGGACCGAAATCCACGTCACTCGCTTCCCGCATGTCAATCTCGCCCTTGTTCGATGAAATCGCTTTGGCCGTTGGATCATGTTCAAGAAAGGGAAATGCAATATCATTCCGTTCTCTTCAGTGGCCCATGGTATCGATTTGGACGGCGGAGTGTTACCCTTTGTATCCTTGATAACACCGGTGCGGACGTCAGGAAGGAGACCATTGTGCGATTAGGTTTGGGTGCATTGTTTGTCGGCTTTTTGGCAATATTTCCGGCTCATGCGATGACATTTTCTTTGAGCCAATCCAATTTGGCCCGGAATCCATGAAAAACCGATTCTATCTCAGTCACCGATAATTTAATTCTGTATGTCCGAAATGGGCCTAAAGGAGATGAAATTGCCACTGCAAAATTGAGTCCGTTTAGCTCCCCTTAGCGGACATAAAAATTGGCAAATCGGATTTCGAGCATCTGATGTCCTGTGTGGATGGCTCCCGCGTTGCAAGGACTTTTTGACGGCATAGCGG